>DATAWO010000098.1:0-10779 GCA_036267165.1 Rhizomicrobium sp.
ACCCGGACGGGTAACGACAAAAATGGCGTTGCCGGTGTCGTCCACCTTGCCACTGACCGACACGACATTGGCAGGATTGCGGATCTTGCCCATTATCTGGCTGTCCGCCACCACCAGTTCCATGCTGGAGACGGCGTTGCAGCGGTTCTGGGCCGGTATGTCGGCGAACCATTTACCGTCGAACGGACCAGCCAGGGCCGGCATTGGCATTGCCAGCAGGCTCAGCGCGGGGAGAAGACTGGCGGAAAATCGCATATTCACCCTCGAGATCATTGGATGGTGGCGGCCGCGGTCGCCACCGCGGCTTTCGCGGCCTTTCACAAAGCTGTCCACGTTGAAATAGACGGTTTTGACTGACGCCCGGGTCACCGTCTCGCCGTAAGCGCCGAAGCCGGAATGGATCGAGATGCCCTGGATTTCGTCGTAATAATGGCCATCGCTGCCGCGCACTTCGGTCTGGCGGGCCTTGACCTGGATCTTGCGGCCGGCCAGCACATGAAGTTCATCATTCATGGTGCTGACGACATAGGCGGTCTTTTCGCCGTCGCCGTCGCCGCTGGCCATCAGGGAATCATCCAGCGCGTGGGCAATGCCGGATTCGATCCGCGCGCGGGCGCGGTCGCTGTCTGCCAGGCAGTCGGACCGGATTTCGTGCGCGCGGATGTTGGTGAAGTCCGTCTTCAGGATCTCGTCGGTCTTTTCCAGGGCGCCGGCGCAGTCCCCGCCCTTGGCCGCGGCATCGGCCTCGGTCAGCCGGCCATTGACCTTGTTGCCATAGAAATCCCAGTTCTCGTCATAGACATATTCGGCGCGCAGCCTTGCAGTGTCGATCGTCTCGCCGGCCTGCGCGCGGCGCACCAGATCGGCGTAAGCCGCCTGATGCTCCTTGCGCTCCCCGGCCAGCGCGGCCTGCTGGCCGGCGTCGGGCATGCGATTGCCCAAAGCATGGCGATCGCAGTGCCCGTTGAACCAGGTGATGTCGAAATGGTCGGTGGTGAATTTGCCCGTGCCCGGCGAGGTGCCGACCGTGAAATTGACGGTACCATCGGTGTCCACATGGCCCTGCACGGGGCGCTTATTGCCAGGATTCTGGTTCTGTCCCTGCAAGGCGCCATCGGCGACGATAAACGTCAGGGTCGAGGTATAGTTGCAGGTCGGGCCGTTTCCGGCCGAAATGTCGGCGATCCATTTGCCGTCGAACGGCGTCGCGGCTGCGGCGGGCGAAGCGGCTGTGCCTGTCACCAGTGCGGCGGCGATCATGACGGCAACGGTTCGCATGTCGATCCTCAGTGGATGGTGGCGGCGATGGTGGTGATCTCGGCGTCGCGGCTCAGCCGTCCCGCCGTGAAGGCGCTGACATCGAAGTACAGCGTCCGGGTTTCGGCCACACTCTTTTTGAGCGAGACACCATCCACCCGGTCGTAATAATGGCCGTCGCTGCCCCGGATATCGGTCTGGCGCGTCTTGGTCTGGATATGGCGGTTGGCCAGGACATCGCGCTCTTCGCGCATGGTGACCACGATATAGGCCGTCTTCTCGCTGGCGCCATCGCCGCTGTCCATCAGGGCATGGATCAGCCCGTCGGCGATAGCGTTTTCCGCCACGCCTTTGTCCTTGCCCAGGCAGTCGGCACGCAGGGCGTGGGCGCCATCTATGGTGAAGTCGTATTTGATGATCTGGTCCAGCTTCTCCAGGGCGGTGGCGCAATCGCCGCCCTTCTGCGCCGCCACCGCCTGTTCCATCAGGGCGTCCGTCCTGTTGCCATAAGGATCCCAGGAGGAGGTGTAGGGATAGGCGGCGCGCAACTGGGTATAATCGACGGGTTTGCCGTTTTGTGAGTCCGCCACCAGGGCGGCGAAGCGGTCCTGCAGCTGTTTGCGCTCAGCCGCCATTTCCGCCTTGCGGGCGTCGCTGGGCTCGCGGTCGCCAAGCGCGTGGCGCGCGCCGCAGCGCATGTTGGACCAGTTGGCGTCGAAATGATCACCGGTGAACTTGATGGTGCCGGTGTCGCGTCCGAAGGTGAAATCGCCGCCGCCATCGGCGTCGATGCGGCCGCTGAAAGTATTATGGCCCCAGGGCGTGCGGACTTCGCCGGCAATCGTCTCCCCCGCTACCAGAACCCGCATCACCGACACGCCGTTGCAGGGCTCCTCCTGCGGCGGGATTTCCGCGATCCATTTGCCGTCAAACGATCCGGCCATGGCCGGCATCGGCATCAAGGCCAGGCACGCAGCCACAAGGATGGCTCCGAAGCGCATTTGCTGTCTCTCCCAATGGGTTCGAACGCGACGCGGGAAGTCAATTCCCTGGAACATAAACGCTGCCGCCGATGATGAAGGCGGCATTCTCCCCATTCTTGTGATGATTCTTGTCGGACAAGGGTACCAGCGCGGGGATTACCGCGATGTCGGGCGCGTCCAGTAGCGCGCGGGGATTGTAGGTGACATCCGGCTCCTGATCGGCGACCTGGCTGGCGCGATGCGCAGGTTCAGGCTTTGCAGGACGCGGCGCGGGCGCGGGCACCGTCTCATGGACGGCTTCGGCGATCGCGGTCGGGTTGACGGGCAGGGGCGCATATCGCGGCAGGTTGCGGCTCGCGGGCGGAATGGCGGCATGGGCGCCGGCCAGCGCCAGGGTGACGGGCAGGATCGCCACCACCGCGGCAAGCCGGGCGGCGGCGCCCAGCCGGCGCTCCCGTTCGGCGCCAAGGATGCGGTCCACCCGCCAGCAGATATCGGGGCCTTTGGCCATCGCCACCGGGATGGCCAGGCGGTTGGCATGCCGCGAGACATCCACCAGGATCTCGGCATAGGTCGCCCTGTCGTTGAGGCGCTGGATGGCGGCCTCGTCGCTGGCGGCTTCCGCCAGCGCGCAGAGGCGCGCCTGCAGCCACCAGGCGAAAGGACTGAACCAGAAGACCGCGCGGTAAAGCGCCGCCAGCAGCTGGATGAAGAAATCGCCTCGGCCGATATGGCTTTCCTCATGCGCCAGCACGGCGTCCAGCTTGGTGCGCGACCATGCGGCATAGTCGGCGGGCAAGAGGATGCAGCGGCCGAAGGAGATCGGGCCCCTGACCGCGGCGCTGGCGCGGATGGCGCGTCCTTGCGCCCAGGGCTCATGGATGAGGAGGCTGGTGCGATAAAGCCGTGCGGTCAGGATCAGCCCGGTCATCAGTCGCGCCAGCTGGAAGACCGCGATCAGGACATAAAGGCCACGCAACGCCTGCGTACCGCTGATCGCCGGCAGCGAGGCTGCGCCGGAAACCATGGCGAGCATGACGCTCTTGCCGGCCAGGAGCGGAAGGCTGTGCGGGGCGGTGGCTATGGGCGTGGCCACGGCGCCGGGATGGAAGGCGAAATGCGGCAATGGCAGCGCCAGCCCGGCCGGCACCTCCAGCCGCAGCAGCGGCATGGCCAGCGCCCCCAGCAGCACCGCGGTCCAGATCAGGATTTCGGCACGCACGTCGCGCAGCCGCGCCAGGCTGAGCAGCGCCCACACCAGCAGCCCAAGAACTGCGGAGCGCAGCGCGGAATCGAGCAGCAGGGGCAGCGGCAGGCTCATTTCTTTTTCGCCTTGGCCTTGGCGATCTTGTCGGACAAGGCCTGGAGCTGCTTGGGATCGAGCGCGGCATTGTCCACCATGCCGACCAGCACTTCTTCCAGCGAGCCGTTGCAGAACCAGTTGACGATGCGTTGCACGGCCCGCGCGGCCACCGCGCTTCGCTTCTCGGCGGCCTCGAAATGGAAGGTGCGTCCTTCCACGGTGTGGGTGACGAAGCCCTTGTCTTCCAGGCGGCGCAGCACGGTGCGGACGGTGGATTCCTTCAGGGGACGCTTGAGGTGTTCGCGCACGTTTTCGGCGGTGATGGGTCCGCGGCTCCAGACCAGCTGCATCACTTCGTGTTCGAGTTCGCCAAGGTCGGGGAGGGTCACAGACTGTGCTCCTTTACTGCTACGTATCGTAGCATGTCGGCGGGCCGATGCAAGGGCGCCTTGAACTTGGGAAAAGTTAGATACTGAATTCGTCCATGCGCGCGGCGGCCGCCGCGAAAAGCGCCGCCGCCAGCGCTGCCAACCACAATCCGCCCAGTCCCAGCCATGGATGAAACAGGGCGCCGGTGACCGCCCCGCCAGCCAGGCCAAGCCACAAAAGCAGATAGGAACGCCAGGCGCTGCCTTCCCCGCCGCAAAGGGCATGAGTCAGATGCTGGCCGAATTTCACCAGCGTGCCGGTCATGTAGGTAAGACCGATATGGACTTCGCCTTCATGTTCGAACACGGCGTTTTCCGCGCCCATGGCCAGTGCCATGGTGATGCCGGAGCCCGTCAGGAATCCACCTGTTCCAAAGGCGGCCGCCAGCGCCAGAAGGGCGGCGACCAGCGCCAGCACCCAGGCCGTCGGCCTTTTTCCCGCGTGGCGGCGCAGCAGCGTGCCGGCCATCACGCCCAGCACGAAAGCCGCGATCAATCCCGCCGCCAGCGCCGCCGCATTCGTTCCCCGTGCCAGCCCGACGGCGAGGCGGGTGGTGTTTCCACTCATGAATGAGACGAAAAACCCGCCCAGACTGATGAAGCCGGTTGCATCCACAAATCCAGCGAGCGCCGACAGACCGGCCGCCAGGAGACGCACACGAGGTTGGTAACGTTTCATGTTTAACGCCTATCGTGCGTCCGGCATGCCTGCAAGTCGTTGGCAAGACGCGTTTTTATGTCGCGAGGCGCATGGGGGCCCCGCAGCCGGAGTGCTGGTAAAATTCCCCGCAACCGCCTATATCCACGGCCTTATTTAGGAGTGACCCGCGTGGCCCAAAGCTGGACCCCGCAGAGCTGGAAGGACAAGCCCGCCCGTCAAATGCCGGATTATCCGGACAAGGCGGCGCTGGAACGCGTGTTGACCCAGCTCAAGTCCCACCCTCCGCTGGTGTTCGCGGGCGAGGCGCGCAATCTGATGGCCAGCCTCGGCCAGGCGACGGAAGGCAAGGCTTTCCTGTTGCAGGGCGGCGATTGCGCGGAGAGCTTTGCGGAATTTCATCCCGACAATATCCGCGACACTTTCCGGGTGCTGCTGCAGATGGCGGTGGTGCTGACCTTCGCCGCCGGCGTGCCGGTGGTGAAAGTGGGCCGCATCGCCGGCCAGTTCGCCAAGCCCCGCTCCGACGATTTCGAGACGCAAGGCGGGGTGACCCTGCCATCCTATCGCGGCGACAACATCAATTCCGGCGAATTCACGCCAGAGGCGCGCACGCCCGATCCCCAGCGCCTGCTGATGGCGATCGCGCAGTCGGCGGCAACGCTGAACCTGCTGCGCGCCTTCGCGCAAGGCGGCTATGCCGACCTGCACAATGTCCATCGTTGGATGTTGGGCTTCATAGCGGACTCGCCGGCCGGCGAACAATATAAAGGTCTCGCACAGCGTATCTCCGAAACGCTTGATTTCATGGCGGCCTGCGGCATCACCTCGGACTCCGTGCCGCAACTGCGCGGCACCGATTTCTACACCTCGCATGAAGCGCTGCTGCTGCCCTATGAGCAGGCGATGACGCGGGTCGATTCCACCAGCGGCGACTGGTACGACACCTCCGCCCATATGCTGTGGATCGGCGACCGCACCCGCCAGCTCGACGGCGCTCATGTCGAATTCATGCGCGGCATCAAGAATCCGGTCGGCCTGAAATGCGGTCCCTCGCTGGAGCCGGATGACCTGCTGCGCCTGATCGCGGCGCTGAACCCGCAGAATGTTCCGGGCCGGCTGACCTTGATCGCGCGCTTCGGCGCCGACAAGGTGGCCGAAAAATTGCCCCCGTTGATCCGCGCGGTGAAGCGCGAGGGCGCCAAGGTCGTGTGGTCGTCAGACCCCATGCATGGCAACACCATCAAGCTTCAGTCCGGCTACAAGACCCGTCCGGTGGAACGCGTGCTGGAGGAAGTGCGCAGCTTCTTCACCATCCACCGCGCCGAGGGCACCCATGCCGGCGGCGTGCATTTCGAGATGACCGGCCAGAATGTCACCGAGTGCCTGGGCGGGGCGCAGGGCCTGAAGGAGATCGACCTGCAGGACCGCTACCAGACCGCCTGTGATCCCAGGCTCAATGCCAGCCAGGCGCTGGAACTGGCTTTCCTGATTGCCCAGGGCATCCGCGACGAGCGCATGAAGCTGTCTGGGGCGAAGAGCGGCGCGCTTAGCGCGTGAGCAAGTTTTCGGTACTCGAAACCGTCCACTGGACGATTTCGTGGCCTTCGGCCAACGTACCTCAAGGACTTGCGAAAGCGATGAGCGCCGCGAGCTTGGGCGAGCGGCAAGGAAAGTTAAGCTAGGCGTTTATGGGTATCGCTCGTCTCTTAGCCAAAGGCTGGATCGTCTTCTGCCTTTTCGCCGGCGCCCATGCTCTGCGCTTCGCCCTGTTGAGCGGCCTGCCGCTGGACAATTCGCTCGCCGCCGTCGGCATCTGCGCTTTTCTTTTCATGGCGATGGGGCTGCTGTTCGTGGGCGGCTTCGGCGTTTCGGCCGGACATTTCACGGGCCAGCCCTGGTTTCGGCGCTTCCAGCCGCATCATCTGGTCCCCGCTTTCAACGAGGCGGTGTTCCTGATCTTCGTCATATTGAGTTTTCTCAATCAGGCCTTTGTCGCCCCGGCCAATTTCGATCGGGGTTCGGCGGGCGCGCTGGAGAATGCGATCTATTTCGTGGTGCCGGGGCAGCGTGCGCTCGTCGGTTCGCTGGAAGCCTGCACCATGGATGGCGGGCGGGTGTTCGCCGCGGCTTTCGCCTGGCTGCTGGCAGTGGTCTATCTGGCCAGCGCCGCGTCGCGGCTGAAATTGCAGGCCGGCTTGATCCGGCTGGAGGCCGGCGACCGGCCGCAGGCCCTGGGCCCCACCCTGCGAGCTTTCTTGTTCGGCATTGTCTCGGTCGTCGGCATTCAGTTCCTGTTCGTGGGTTCGGCCTATCCCTGGCTCAATTGCAGCGCCTTTGCCGATGTGACGGGGGCTCTGCTCATCGGATTGGCGCCCCTGATGCTGTCATATCTGATTGTCGCCGCACTGGCCTCGCTGCTGGCCTCGTCCCCTGAGAAAGTACAATAGTTTCAATATCTTAATATGGTAACAAGCCGCAATATTTGTTTGCTGGCGGCTTTTGCCCCCTTGGGTCCCTTATAGCGCTCTAGTCATTGGGGAATTCCACATCTTGTTTCTCCGCCGCCGCGTGCCGGAAACTGGACCGCTGAAAGCTGCTGTTGTCGGCGCTGGGGTCTTCGGGCATCACCACGCCACCAAATACAAAACACTGGGCCAGAGCGGCAAAGGCGTTGCCCTGTTCGCTGTCGCCGATCCCAATGCCGAAATGCGGGCCAAGGCCAAGGCGCATCACGGCTGCGTCGCCGTGGCGGACTGGCGCGAATTGCTGGGCAAGGTGGACCTGGTCAGCGTCTGCTCGCCGGCCATCACCCATGCCGAGATCGTGCGCGATTTCCTCAAGGCCGGCACGCATGTGCTGGTCGAAAAGCCCATCGCCACCACCCAGGAAGAAGCGGCCGAGCTGGTGGCGCTGTCGCGCGAGACGGGCCGGATCCTCTCTGTCGGCCATCAGGAGCGTTTTGTTTTTGCCCGCACCGGCCTTCTGGACCTCACCGAAACGCCACGGGAGATCACCTGCTGGCGGCAGGGACCCTGGACCGGCCGCGGCGACGACGTCTCGGTGGTTCTGGACCTGATGATTCATGACCTGGATCTGGTGCATACCCTGGTTCCGGGCGCCGTCGAGGATGTGCGCGCCGAAGGGCTGATCGAATATGGCCCCCATGCCGATGAAGTCTTTGCCTTGCTGCGGTTTGCCGGCGGCACCATCGCCAAGCTGGAGACCAGCCGCGTCGCCAATGAACGCAAGCGCGGCCTGCGCGCCGTCTATGCCGATGGCTTGGTGGAGATCGATTTCCTCTCCCGCACCGTGATCAACACCACCCCGCGTCCCCTGGGCGCGCTGGAGCTGGGCGATCCCCTGGGGGAAGCCGTGGCCGGCTTTGTCGCCGCCGCAAGAAGCGGGATGGACGCGCTGGTAACCCCCGAACAGGCCGCCCAGGCGCTGGAAACCGCGCTGTGGATCGAGGAAGCCTCGGGCGTAGCGGTGCCCCTGCAGGCCACGCGGGCCCGTTTCGCGGCCAGCCGCTAGCGTCTGCTGCTCAAGTGTTATGTGTCTTGCCACCTAGCTAACGCACGGCCGTATGGCTAAATCAGCGGTCATGGTGGACCGCTATCGCATCGCGCTTGCCCAGCTCAACCCGGTGATGGGCGATATTGCCGGCAATCTCAGACGTGCCCGCGAGGCGCGCGCGCGCGCGACCGGCGCCGATGTCATCCTGTTCTCCGAACTGTTCATTGTCGGCTATTCGCCGGAAGACCTTGTGCTCAAGCCGGCGCTGCAGCAGGACGCCCGCGCCGCGGTGGAGGAGCTGGCGAAAGACACCGCTGACGGCGGCCCCGCCATCCTGATCGGCACGCCCTGGGTCGAACATGCCGAGCTTTACAACGCCGTGGCGCTGCTGGACGGCGGCAAGGTTCAGGGGCTGACCTACAAATACGAGCTGCCCAATTATGGCGTGTTCGACGAGAAGCGCGTCTTCGCGCAGGGAGCGACGCCCGAACCCGTGACCGTGCGCGGCGTGAAGCTGGGCATTCCCATCTGCGAGGATATCTGGAAGCAGGATGTCACCATCTGGCTGGCCGATGCGGGGGCGGAGATATTCTGCGTGCCCAACGGCTCGCCCTTCGAGGCCGGCAAGGAGGATGTGCGGCTGAAGCTGGCGGCGGCCCGCATTCACGAGACCGGAGTGCCGCTGATCTATCTCAATCAGCTGGGCGGACAGGACGAGGTCGTCTATGACGGCGCCAGCTTTGTGCTGAACGCCGACCAGACGATCGCGGTGGCGTTGCCGTCCTGGAACGAGCATGTCGCCGTCACCGAATGGCAGCGCGATGCAGATTTGCAGAATGGGGGCGGCAAATGGGTGTGCGCGCCGGGCGACAGGTTCGTGGCGGAAGACCGCTCATCCCAGGTCTATCACGCCATGATGCTGGCGCTGCGCGATTATGTGAACAAGAACCGCTTTCCCGGCGTGGTGCTGGGGCTTTCCGGCGGCATCGATTCCGCGCTGTCGGCGGCGGTGGCGGTGGATGCGCTGGGGCCTGCGCGCGTGCGCTGCGTGATGCTGCCGTCACGTTACACCAGCCGCGACAGCCTGGAAGATGCCGATGCCTGTGCGCGGCTGCTGGGCGTCGCTTATGAGACCATCGAGATCGAGGGCGCGGTGACGGCGATGGGGAAAACCCTGGCCGCGCCCTTTGCCGGCACCAACAGCGGCATCCCGGAAGAGAATATCCAGTCGCGCCTGCGCGGGGTGATCCTGATGGCCATCTCCAACAAGTTCGGGCCCATGGTGCTGACCACGGGCAACAAGAGCGAGATGAGCGTGGGCTATGCCACCCTCTATGGCGACATGTGCGGCGGCTATAATGTGTTGAAAGACATCTACAAGACCGAGGTGTTCGCGCTGTCGCACTGGCGCAATGCCCATTCCCCGCTGGGGGCGCTGGGGCCGCGCGGGCTGGTGATCCCCGAGCGCATCATCACCAAGCCGCCCACCGCCGAGCTGCGCGCCAACCAGACCGACCAGGATTCGCTGCCGCCCTACGACATACTGGACGGGATTCTGGAATGCCTGGTCGAGCATGAATGCAGCTTCGAGCAGACCGTGGCCAGGGGCTATGACCCGGCAACGGTGAAGCGGATCGAACAGCTGCTCTATGTTTCGGAATACAAGCGCCGCCAGGCGCCGCCGGGGGTGAAGATCAGCAGCCGCAATTTCGGCCGCGACCGCCGCTATCCCATTACCAATGCATTCCGGGACGCACATTGATGAGGAGCGGTTCGCCAGAAGCGAACGAAACGATCCAGAGGATCGTTTCGAACGACGAATGCCCGAAGCGCAAGCGCAGGGCTGTGGGTCAGAAGGAACGCTGATGTCTGTCACCGTCCGTTTCGCGCCATCGCCCACCGGGCTTTTGCATGTCGGCAATGCCAGGACGGCGCTGCTCAACTGGCTGTTCGCCGAAAGGACGGGCGGCAGGTTTCTGCTGCGCATCGACGATACCGATGCGGCGCGCTCGACCAGGGCGTTTGAAGAAGCCATCTATCGCGATTTGGGCTGGCTGGGGCTCACCCATGACGCCACCGACCGCCAGATCAACCGCCTGGCCATTTACAGTGCGGCTTTCTACAAGCTGCAGGCGGCGGGCCGGGTCTATCCCTGTTACGAAACCGAAGCGGAGTTGGAGCGCCAGCGTTCGCTCCAGGCCGCGCGCAAGCTGCCGCCGATCTACAACCGCGCCTCGCTGGATCCCGCCAACCGCAAGAAATGGGAAGCCGAAGGCCGAAAAGCCCATTGGCGCTTTCTGTTGTCGCGCAGCAAAGTGAGCTGGACCGATCTGGTGCGCGGGCCGGTGGAGATCGACACCGCCACCATGTCCGATCCGGTGCTGGTGCGCGAGGATGGCGCTTTTCTCTATACCCTGCCTTCGGTGGCCGACGATGTTGATATGGCGGTCAGCCATGTGGTGCGGGGCGAGGACCATGTCACCAACACCGCCGCCCAGATCGAGATCTTCCAGGCGCTGGGCGCTGTCGTGCCAAAGTTCGCCCATTTCCCGCTGCTGGTGGGCGCGGGCGGCGAGGCACTGTCCAAGCGGTTGGGATCGCTGTCGCTGGAAAGCCTGCGCGAGGATGGCATGG
>DATAWO010000099.1:0-1770 GCA_036267165.1 Rhizomicrobium sp.
TGGGATTAAAGCCGCCGCCGTTATTACCGCCGCCGCCGCCACCACCGCCGTTGCCACCATGTTGCGGCCTGCGGCCGCCTCTGCGAGAGCGCTTCACGAATGTCCTTTCTTCGCTGCCCGGCGGGCTCGCGCCAGATGCGCGTCCCAGCCATCAAGCAACACCAATATGGTCCGCTTTGAGTCCCCTCGCCCGGCGGCGATCTTTTCTCGCGTCACCGGACTAGCCCGCGGCTTCGCGTTGGCGGCCGCTTCAAGGGACCATCCCCGATCCCTGCAACCGGACCCTAGCCGAAGACCCGAGTTTTTCCAAGGAAATCCTCAGGCTTTGCGTAAAACGACGCACCGGGGAACGCCTGAAAGGTCGGGTGCGATCCGCAGTATTTCAAGTTTCGGGAACAAAGCTTCCACGGTTTGGGCCTGGCCGAGGCCGATTTCCAGCAAGGCGTGGCCGCCCGGCACCAGCATGTCCGGCAGGAGTTCAGCCAGCCGACGGTAGGCCGACAGGCCATCAGCCCCGCCATCCAGCGCCGCACGTGGTTCAAAGCGGGAAACTTCCGGTTCCAGCGATTCGACCTGAAGGGCGGCGATATAGGGGGGATTGGAGAAGACCAGATCGAAGGGGCCCTTCGCCTGGTCCCAATCCTGGAGCCGGATGCTTGCGCGCTTGCCGACCAGCCGGGCCGCATTGGCCACGGCATAGCGAAAGGCTTCGGGCGAGGATTCAAAGCCGATGCCACTGGCATGGGGAAATTCCGTCAGGGCCGCGATCAGGATCGCGCCGGAGCCCACGCCCAGATCGGCGATCTTCAGGGGCGTCGCCCGGTCCGGCACCACCCTCAGCGCTTCCTCGATCAGGGTCTCGGTGTCCGGGCGCGGCACCAGCACGCCGGGGCCGACCTGGAACTCCAGGCTCCAGAATTCCTTCTTGCCGGTGATGTAGGAAAAAGGTTCGCGCGCCACGCGCCGCGCCACCAGCATTTCAAATGCGTCTGCCTGCTGCGGCGTCGCGACCGCCGTCAAAGTCTGGTCCCGGCTGATGCCCAGCGCATGGGCGAACAGAAGGCGCGCCTCGCTGCGGGGACTGTCAATGCCGGCATCGGCCAGCGCCTGGGTGGCTTCGTCCAGGGTCACCCATGTCTCCCGCTCATGTGTCCGCCGCTTCGAATTCCGCCAGCCGGTCGGCCTGGTCCTGGGCCACCAGCGCGTCCACGATTTCGCCCAGCTCGTCGCCGGAGACGATGCGCGCCAGATTGTAGAGCGTCAGGTTGATGCGATGGTCGGTGACGCGGCCCTGCGGATAATTATAGGTGCGGATGCGCTCGCTGCGGTCGCCCGAGCCCACCAGGCTCTTGCGCTCGCTGGCGCGCTCGGAATCCACCCGCTTGCGTTCAGCGTCGTAAATCTTGGCCTTCAGCATCATCATCGCCTTGGCCTTGTTCTTGTGCTGGGATTTTTCTTCCTGCATCGCCACCACGGTGTTGGTGGGCAGATGGGTGATGCGTACGGCGCTGTCGGTCTTGTTGACATGCTGGCCGCCGGCGCCCTGCGCCCGGTAGGTATCGATGCGCAGATCCTTGTCCTGGATCACGATGTCCACATCCTCAGCTTCGGGCAGCACCGCCACCGTCGCCGCAGAGGTGTGAATGCGGCCCTGGCTTTCGGTGGCGGGAACGCGCTGGACGCGGTGGACGCCGCTTTCATATTTCAGCTTGGCGTAGGCGCCACGGCCTTCCACTTCCAGCATCGCTTCCTTGAAGCCGCCCAGGTCGC
>DATAWO010000100.1:0-6660 GCA_036267165.1 Rhizomicrobium sp.
GGGGGGGGGGGGGGGGGGGGGGGGGGGGGGGGGGCGGCGGAGGCGGAGGCGGCGGGGGAGGCGGCGGAGGCGGCGGCGGCGGCGGCGGCGGCGGAGGAGGTGTCAGGAACCAACGCAGGCCGAACATCGCCACATTCTCCGAAACCGTACCGACATGGATCGGAGTGAAGTTGGTGTAGGACGAGGCAAAGCTCGAATCGAGCTCATTCTCGCGATAGCGATATTCGCCGAACAGATCCACATCCGGGGCGATGGAGACCGCCAGACCGGCGATCAACTGCCACTGGAAGCTGCTCTGGCCGCCGCGCAAGATGTCGAAGTTCGTGCCGGTGGTGGTCAGCGCGCCACGGAAGCCGCCGATGCCGATACCGCCGCCCAGCGACAGCTTCCACAGGTCGCCCAGCGGAATGTCGTACGCCAGGTTGACCATGTCGGAGGTGATCTGGTCTCCGCCGGTTGCGCTGGCCGAGAAGCTGGTAGCCCCGGCCGAGATGTCGTGCTGGGTGAAGGCGAATTCGTTTTCCAGACGCCAGCCGGTGTCCGGAAAGGCATAACCGATGGAAACTGCACCGATCCCGCCGCTGGCGGAGCCGACCTTGCCGGTGGCGGCCGGAACAGCAACCGAGGTGCCGCGGATACCGCTCTGTTCGTCAAAACCGCCACCCAGGCCCAGATACCAGCCATCGCCGGCCAAGGCCGGTGTGCTGAGTGCCGCAGCGGCGACTGTCGCCATGGCGAGCAAACGAAGCTTCATTTTTCTACCCTCGCTGAAAATGCCGATGGCGGGGAGCCCCGCCAATCTCCTCAAGAACCAATGTAGCGCTTATAACGGTGATCCCCCGAAATGTCTCCATGGCAAATGTTGCTTTGCGGGAGATAAGCGCCCTCATTACAAGGTTTTACCCGTGCCCTGTGACACCGAGGCAACAGCACAAAAAGCAAGCCGTCCCGAATTACCATCCTGTTTTTGGACAGTTTTTTCCCACTCCCGTAGTGAGGCCGTGTCAGCAGGCTGTGTGAGCGATGCGCTGTCTCATGATTTTGTGAATAATATCATATGGATACTAGAGAATTAGGACCATCATGATGGACAAAAATGTCTGATACCGCACTTACCGCACTGGGACGGCTATTGGCGCTGCTCGATCTCGAGAAGATCGAAGAGAATGTCTTTCGTGGAGTCTCGCCGCCGGAACGCATGCAGCGGGTATTCGGCGGCCAGGTGTTGGCCCAGGCACTGGTGGCTGCGATGCGCACCGTGCCGGACGAGCGGGCCTGCCACTCGTTTCATGCCTATTTTCTCCGGCCCGGAGATCCCCGGGTGCCGATCCTCTACGAGGTTGACCGGTCGCGCGACGGCACCAGCTTCTCCGTTCGCCGGGTGGTGGCGATCCAGCATGGCGCGCAAATCTTCGTCCTGGCGGCGTCATTCCAGAAAGCGGAAAGCGGCTACGAGCATCAGGCGCAGATGCCGGTGGTGCCCGACCCCGAAAGCCTGGAAGACGACCAGCAGGTCCTGTTGCGCGATTCGACGCTGGCGCCGGCGATGCGCGAATGGGTGGCGCGCGATCGCCCTTTCGAGACCCGCGCCGTCTTGGGGCGCGGTCCGTTCGACGGTGCGGGCGACCGTCCGGCGCGGCCGGCGATCGATCACATCTGGCTCAGAACGCGTGGAAACCTGGCCGATGATCCCAACCTGCACCGGGTGCTTCTGGCCTTTGTGTCCGACATGTCGCTGCTGGACACCGCCCTGCTGCCGCATGGCAAGAGCATTTTTTCCCGCGTGCAGGTCGCGAGCCTCGACCATGCCATGTGGTTCCACCGGCCGTTCCGCGCCGATGACTGGCTGCTCTATGTGCAGGATTCACCTTCCGCCTCGGGCGCGCGCGGCTTCAATCGCGGCGCGATCTATACCCGGCAAGGTGTTCTGGTGGCGTCGGTCAACCAGGAGGGCCTGATCCGTCCGCGCTAGTGTGCGCTGTTCCGAAATTCACATGAGCTTTGTATCGGGTTCCAGGCGAAACTGGAAACCGCGACCTTAAGGGCAGCCGCCGGTCGGCGCCGGAATCTGCAAGACGCGCCGCGGCTTCGTGTACCAGACATTGGTCATGTTCATCGGGCCGGTAATCACCTGGGTGGTCGGCGAGACATAGTTGTAGGCAACCTCGGCCATGATGATGCTGCCATTGGCGGGCATGATCGCCTGGGGCAGGGTGACGGTGTTGCCCACGCTGCGGGTGGTGGGAGACAGGCTGCCGGAGCCGCTCTGCGTGCAGGTCCAGGCGATCTTGCCGGAGGTGGTGCTCCCCGTGGTCGAATTATAGGCGATGCTGGTGATGCGAATGGTCGGCGCCTGCGAACCGGTCGTCCCGGGATTGTAATAGGGATACATCACCGTGCCGGCGGCGCCGTAGACGTTGCTGAGGTCGCTGGTCTGGGTCGTGCTCACCTGCCCGATCAGGTCGGCGGCGGTGGACGCCATGATCGAGACGTCGGCGCGGCACAGAAGCGCGAGCGAGACTTCCACCACGCCGAAGAACAGGACGAGCATCACCGGCAGCAAGAACGCGAACTCGATCGCGGCGAGGCCGTCCTGGGCTTTGCGGAAATGGCGCCAGCGTCTCATCAGCAACCCGCGACGTTGTTGCTGTAGGGCTCGTTGCGGAACGCCGCCGCGGTGGCCAGCAGGTGATAGTTGCCCGCCATGTTGGCCAGGAAGAAATACAGCATCGGCGTGAACACCGGCCATTTGTAGAAGGCGCGCACCAGCACGACTTCGCAAGCGCTGCCGGTGTTGAAGGTGGTGAGATTGGGCAGGTTGTTGTTGACATCCAGCGGCGAGGCATTGCTGGCGCCGCCGAAGCCCGCGGTATAGGCGTTGACGTCGAACTGCAGGCTCGGACCGTTGCAGTCCGAGAGCAGGGTGGAAACTTCATTGCAGATCTGGGTGCGGAACTGTTCCTGGGTCATCGCCAGGCAGTTGCCGTTGGTGTCGGTCGAGAAACAGGTCGTCTGTCCGGTGCGGATCATCCGGGCCGCGTCGTTCACCGCGTTCTGCAGCGCAGATTGCGCGAAGAAGATGATTCCCGCCTCGACCGTTGCCATCAGCAGAAGAAAGAAGACCGGCGCGATCATGGCGAATTCGATCACCGCCGATCCCTTGATGGAATCAGCGCCCAGACGCCGGCCAAGCCGTTTGCACCATACAGAGAAAGTCACGGCACTATTAAGCCTCTTCGTCCGCCTGTTTTAGACCGGGGAAATGCGCGAACGAAGGCAAACAGGCTTTCTTGCTCAACAGCCGGTTAAGGCGCGCATGCTTTGCCGGGCGAAATGCGCCGCATTTTAATCTCTTGTTCAGCAGCGTTAACAGGGCCGCCTTTCTTGTTAGGGATTGCGTTACCAGCATCGGAGAAAGCAACAGCATCTTCACTCTTTTCGGGGGAAAATGGCGGCCTGATGATTGGGCTGATCATGGGCAACAGGATGAGAATGTTTGCCGCCAGGGCGCGCGCCTTCCTGCGCGCCAAGCGCGGCAATGTCGCAATGATATTCGGACTGTCGCTGGTGCCGCTCACCATCGCGGGGGGCGCCGGGCTCGATTTTGCGCGCGCCATGCTGGTGCGCCAGCAAATGAGCGAGGCGCTCGACGCCGCGGCGCTCGCGATCGGTTCCACCACCGGCCTGACCCAGGCGACCGCCCAGACCATGGCGCAGACTTACTTCAACACCAACTATCAGGTCGATCAGACCGCGTTCGGCGCGCCTTCGGTGCCGTCGGTCGTCTACAACAGCAATGGCTCGGTGACCATCTCGGTGAGCGACAACATGCCCACCGTGCTGATGAAAATCGCCGGCTTCAACACCATGCCGGTCACGGCGTCTTCGACCGTGGTGTGGGGCCAGAGCAAATTGTGGGTGGCGCTGGTGCTGGACAATTCCGGCTCCATGAGCCAGGGCGATTCCAGCGGCTCCAAGATGACGGCGCTGAAGAATGCCTCCCAGCAGCTGCTGACGACCCTGCAGAATGCCGCGACCAATCCAGGCGACGTCCAGGTCTCGATCGTGCCTTTCGTCAAGGTGGTCAATGTCGGCACCGCCAATGTCGGCGCCGGCTGGATCGACTGGTCGGACTGGAACCAGCCGCCGGTCACCAACCAGACCAACGATACCCATCAGACCGACGCCGACACGTTGCTCCATGGCTGGCCGCTTCAATCCTTCGGTCCCGGCGATTCCTGTCCTTACAGCACCAGCGCCCAGGACTATCTTTGCAATTCCAATTCCACCAACAACAGCGGTTGCAGCGGCGACAGTTCCTCGGGCTGCCTGGCCACCATCGCCTCGAGCGGCGGCACCAAGGGCTATATCTGTCCCGGCATGCATGGCGGCAACACGTCGGACGGGTTGCCCTATCACTTCTACAATGGCTGCTGGACTGGCGTGACCTGGAACAACAGCTATGCCCAGGAGACCGGCAGCAGCGCGACTTGCAGCGGCCATTCCAGTTCCAATTGCACCTGCACCGGATCGGGCAGCAGCACGGTCTGCAAAGCCAAGATCTATCCCCATACCTGGGTCGCCAACAGCACCAGCACCTGGGACGGTTGCATCATGGACCGTGAATGGGCCTCGGCCGCCGGCACCGACTATGACGAGACCAACACCTCGCCCGGCAGCGGCTACACCAACTTCACGGCGGAAAACAACCAATATTGCGCGGTCGCGACCGTGACGCCGCTGGGTTACGACTGGTCCAATCTCTCGAGCCAGATCAATGCGATGGCGGCCTATGGCGCGACCAACCAGGCGGTCGGTTTCGAGCATGGCTGGCAGACCCTGACGCCGGGCTCGCCCTATGGCGCCCCCGCGGTTCCCGCCAACACCGCCCGCTACATCATCATCCTGTCGGACGGCCTCAACACCGAGGACCGCTGGTGGGGCAATGGTTCGACCGAAAGCACCACCCAGGACAACAATATCGACACGCGCATGAATGCGGTGTGCAGCGCCGCCAAGTCGGGCGGCATCATTGTCTATTCGATCTATGTCAATATCGGCGGCACCGACGGCAACTCGGCGCCCCTGCAGAATTGCGCGAGCGACAGCACCAAATATTTCGCGCTCACCACCACCAGCGCCGTGGTGACCACCTTCAACCAGATCGCGCAGCAGATCACCGATGTGCGCGTGGTTCATTAGGAGTCCCTGGTGAAGATCGCGCTCGATGTCCTCAACCAGATCCTGATAACGCTGTGGCATGTGATGCCCTGGCTGGCGGGCGCCGGCCTGGTGTTCGCGGTGCTGTCGCGCCTTTCGCCCTGCAACCAGGGCCGCCCCTGGTGGGAGAAGCGGGGCCTGGCCACCGATCTCGCCTACTGGATTTTCGTGCCCATTTTCACGCGCTATTTGCGCATCTGGGTGACGGTCACCTTCACCGTCTGGCTGTTTCACATCAGCGACGGCCAGAAGATCGCCGACTTCTATGCCAACGGCCACGGACCGGTAGCGGCCCTGCCGCTGTGGTTCCAGGCCGTTCTTTATCTGGTGGGCACCGATTTCATGCTCTATTGGAGCCACCGCGTCTTTCACCAGGGGGCGTTGTGGAAGTATCACGCGGTGCATCATGCGACGCAGGACCTGGACTGGATCAGCGCGGCGCGGTTTCACCCGCTCAATCTCATGTTCGGGGTTGCGGCCGCCGATATTGCCGCGCTTCTGTGCGGCATCTCGCCCCAGATTTTCGTGGTCATGGGCCCCGTCAACACCATCACCTCATGCCTGGTCCATGCCAACCTGAACTGGACATTCGGCCCCTTGCGCCATGTGATCGCCAGCCCCGTCTTCCATCGCTGGCATCACGATGAAAAGACCCATGGCCGCAATTTCGCCGGCTCGCTTTCGCTGTGGGACTGGATGTTCGGCACCTATCACATGCCCGAGGGCGCGCTGCCCCAGAGCTATGGCATCGACGACCGCAACATGCCCGAGGGCCTCTTCGCGCAGATCGTCTATCCGCTGACCCAGGGCGCCGGGCCCGCGGACATCGCACAGGCCGGCGTGGCCGAACCGACGGCCTAGACCGGGCCGGTCTGGCGATTTCACAATTCGCTTTTGGGGATCAGTTGCCCGGCTTGGCGTCGGCGGTCGCCATGCCGCGCGCCGCGCTCTGGTGCGAGATGACCTGGTTGTTTTCGGTGTCATAGACCTTCTGGTCATCGCCGGGCATCGGTGTCGGCACACAATGGCCGCCGCCGCAGTTCAGCGTGATGCGCTGGGCGCCGCGGTTGAGAATGACGGTGCCGCTGCCTTCCCCGCCGGTGACGCTGACATGGGTGTTGAACACCTGAACATTGTCATGGTTCAGCGCCACGATATTGGTGCGGCCATAGCTCTTGCCCTGCACGAAGGCGTGGCGGGCGTCGATCATGGTCACGTCGGCGATGGAGGGATTGCCGACATAGACCGTGGCGATGGGCGCCTTGAAGGTCAGGGTATGGACCTCGTCCAGCGCCAGCGCGACATCGCCGCCCTTGGGCGCGGCATCGGCATATCCGGCGCAGGCAAGAAAGGTGGCGGCAAGAAGGATACGGCGCATGTTGCGGCCTATCGAGAGTTCCGGCGCAGAGCCTAAGCCGGCGCCGTAAAAGAAGCCTTAAG
>DATAWO010000101.1:0-10298 GCA_036267165.1 Rhizomicrobium sp.
GTGAACCGTGCCTGCCGCTCGCTCAATCTCGCGGCGTTCGCTGCTTTCGCAGGTCCACTGGACCTGCTCACCGCTATGCGGACCGCAGCTCACGGTCAAGCCCGGCCATGACAAATTACGATTTCTTGAACGGTGCATGCCGCGCCAGCTCCACCAGGTTTTCCGTCATCACCGCCCGCTCGGCCTCCAGAAAATCGTCCACCGCCCGCGCCAGTCCCTTATGCGCGATCAAATGGGCGCTGTAGGTCTCGACCGGCAGATAACCGCGCAGCAATTTGTGCTCGCCCTGGGCGCCGGCTTCAACCTTTTTCAGGCCCCGCGCGATGGCGAAATCGATCGCCTGGTAATAGCAGGTCTCGAAATGCAGGAAGGGCACATATTCGATCGCGCCCCAGTTGCGTCCGAACAGGGTACCTTCGCCGAACAGGTTGAGCGCGCCGGCGATATACCGGCCGCCCGACTTGGCCATCACCAACAGGGTCTGGTGCGACAGGCTCCCGCCCAGGCGGGAGAAGAAATCGCGGGTGAGATAGGGGGTGCCCCATTTGCGCCCGCCCGTGTCCGTGTAGAAGGCGAAGAACTGGTCCCAATGGGCCTCGGTGATGTCCGTGGCCGTAAGCCAGTCGAATTCGACGCCCGCCTCGCGCACGCTGGCCCGCTCCTTGCGCAAATTCTTGCGCTTGGCGGACGACAATTCGCCCAGGAATTGGTCGAAGCTTGCATAGCCGCGATTTTCCCAATGGAACTGCTGGCCGGTGCGCAACAGGAATCCTGCTTCACCCGCGGCCTGCCATTCTTCTCGGGTGGGGAAGGTCATGTGCAGCGATGAAGCGCCGATCTGTTTCACCGCCGACGCCGCGGTCTTGAGCAGGGTCTCGCGCGCCTTGTCCGACGCAGTCAGCAGCCGTCGCCCGGTGACAGGCGTGAACGGCACGGCGCATTGCAGCTTGGGATAATAGTCGCCGCCAGCCCGCTCCAGCGCCTCGGCCCAGGCATGGTCGAAGACATATTCGCCGTGGGAATGGCTTTTGAGATAAAGCGGCATGAGCCCGTCCGCCGTCACCAGATGCGCCGGTTGCCAGCCGGTCTGGCGCGTTGCCGAACCGGAGTCCTCCAGCGCCGCGAAGAATTCATAAGTGGTGAACGGATGCGGCTCGGCCAGCGCGTGCGGATTGGCGAACGCGTTCCAGCGCGCCCGGCCCACCTCCGCGGCGCTGGTCACCAGCCTGGCGGTTGCCTCACGCGTCACTGGATCTCGAAGGTCGCGTCCACTTCCACGGCCACGCCGCGCGGCAGCGAGCCCATGCCCACCGCGGCGCGGGCGTGGCGGCCGGCCTCGCCGAACACCGCCACAAACAGGTCGGACGCGCCATTGGCGACTTCCGGCTGCTTGTCATAATCGGGCGTGGCATTGACGAAGACATTGACCTTCAGGCAGCGCACCACCTTGTCCAGATCACCCTCGCAGGCGGCACTCAGCACCGACAGGACATTGATGGCGCAAAGCTGCGCCGCCGCCTGGCCCATTTCCACGCTGAAATCCGCCCCCAGCTTGCCGACATAGCGCAGCGCGCCGTCGGCGACCGGCACCTGGCCGGAGATGAACACCTGATTGCCGCTGATGGTGTAGGGCACATACGAGGCGACAGGCTTGGGCGGCGTGCTGAGCGCGATGCCAAGCTCTTTCAGGCGGGCTTCGATGATGGTCATAAGAACCTCTGTTGGGTGAGCCGGGATTTGCCGAAGGTCCAGTGGACCTTCGGCCCCGGCGACGCCGCAGCATCGCGCGTTCAGGCGCGATGCGAGGCGGGTAGGCAAACTCTAGCTCAGGTGCGGGGCTTTTTGAATGCGCGGATCCGCCGCCGCGCTCGCGCGGCGGTTATTTTTTGATGGGCCGTTCGTTGCGAAACGAACGGCCGGTGCCGACCGCCTCGCCGCCGAATTTGGCGCGAATCTTGTCCATGGCGCGTTCGGCCGCGGCCCGCTTGTCGGCCCGGGTGTCGATCAGGCTCAAGGGATCGGCGCCGTCCGCCGGCATGAGGTTTGACAGGCCCACGCCCAGCAGGCGGAAACGGGTGCCATTGGCTTCGCGCTTCAAGGCGCCTCTCGCGGTGCGGAAGATGCGGTCGGCGAGCTGGGTGGGCGCATCCAGCGAGGCCGAGCGCGTGCGCAGCCGGAAATCGGCGGTCTTGAGTTTCAGCACAATGGTCTTGCCGGCCAGGCCCTTGGCCTTGGCGCGGGCGCTGACCCGTTCAGCCTGCCGCCACAACACGCTTTCCAGTTGCGCATAGGCGGACAGATCCTGGTTGAAAGTGGTCTCGGACGAGATGGTCTTCATCTCGCCTTCGGGGTCCACCCGCCGCGAGTCCTGGGCATGCGCCATCCGGTAGAGCCAGAGGCCGGTCGCGCCATAACGCTCGGCCAGCTGCCTGGGATCGGCATCCTGCAATTGGCCGATAGTGGTGATGCCGTCGCGTTCGAGTTTGGCCTGCAGCACCCGGCCTGCGCCGCGCATGATCCCGACTTTCTTGTCGCGCAGGAAGCTTTTGGCTTCCGTCATGCCGATCACGGCGAAACCGCGCGGCTTGTCCAGCTCGCTGGCCAGCTTGGCCAGGAACTTGTTGCCCGAAAGACCGATGGAGACGCTGATCCTGACCTCGCGTTCGATGCGCAAGGCCAGCGCCGCCATGGTCTTGGCGGGGCTCATATGGTGGATGCGATCTGTCCCCGACAGGTCGAGAAAGGCTTCATCCAGCGACAAGGGTTCGACCAGCGGTGTCAGCTCTTCCATGAAGCCGCGGATCTGCCGCGCCACCTGGCTGTAATAGGAATGGCGCGGCTTCAGGATCACCGCATGGGGGCAGAGTTTTTTCGCCTGGAACATCGGCATGGCCGATCGCACGCCAAAGGTGCGGGCGATGTAGCAGGCGGTGGAGACCACGCCGCGCACCTCGCCGCCCACGATCAGCGGCTTGTCGTTCAGCGAAGGATCGTCGCGCTTTTCGATCGCGGCATAAAAGGCGTCGCAGTCCATGTGCGCGATGGAAAGCGTGTCCAGCTCGGGATGGCTGAGGATCCGGGTCGAGCCGCAATCGGGGCACGTCGCGTCGGCGCGCGTTGGAGCGACCTTTAAAGGAGCCGCTTCAACCACGTCACTGAGGCAGTCGCGGCAAAAGCCCGGCCAGGATTTCAGCCCTGTCGCTTCGCTGCCTGAGGATAAATCTATTGCGGCCATAGCCAGGCGGCGCCTCGCACTCCGCTCGAGTCTCCATGCATATTCTTCACGATGCGCGGTTCCCCGCCCAGGTTGAAGCCGTATTTTTCCACCAGCGGCGGCAGGTCGCGATAAAGCCGCGGCACATTCGACAGCCCGCCCCCCAGCACGATCACATCAGGGTCCAGGATATTGACCATGGTGGCCATGGCACGGGCGAAACGGTCCACCAGCCGGTCCATCGCCGCAACGGCCACCGGATGATCGGAGGCGGCAATCTGTTCGGTTGTGGCGTCGCGGCCGGTCGCACGTTTGAAGTCCGCCGCCAGGCCTGGGCCGCTGCACCAGACTTCCAGGCAGCCGCGCTTGCCGCAGTAGCAGGGCGGCGCGTTGTTCACCTCGTCAAGCGAAGGCGCGGGCAAGGGGATGTGACCCCATTCTCCGCCAATGCCATGCGCCCCGCCCAGGACTTTGCCGTCCACCACCACGCCGCCACCCACCCCGGTGCCGGCGATCACGCCGAACACGGTGCCGGCGCCCCTGGCCGCGCCATCGCTGGCCTCTGACAGAGCAAAACAATTGGCGTCATTGGCCAGCCGGACGGGGCGCGCCAGCGCCTGCTCCAGGTCGCGCCGCAGCGGCCGGCCGATCAGATAGGTGGTGTTGGCGTTCTTGATCAGGCCGGTGCCGAAGCTTTCGCTGCCCGGGATCGCCATGCCAACCGTTCCGAACGTACCAAGTTCTGTTTCCGCCCCGGCCACCAGTTCGGTGATGACGCGCAACAGCGAGTCATAATCCCGCGGTGTCGCGATGCGCCGGCGCAGCGCCGTGGCGCCGCCTTGGTCCAGCGCCAGGATCTCGGTCTTGGTGCCGCCCAAGTCTATGCCAAATCGTAAGCCTTTGTTATTGCCCATATAAAACATGTCCGTTTTTCACTTGGCTATCCACTGGCGACCCATTTTCAGCGGCATCACCCCAGTTTAGATCATGGAAGCCGGCCAGCCATCCGTCCCTGGAACCCGCCGGGATCGGTTCTATCTTCACGGACATTGCGCGGCCTGGGCGCAGCCCTTGCTATGTGCCCGGCGCGCCCGAATCCAGCTTGTAGGCGATGGTCAGGCGCGCCTCGTAGCAGTCCTGCGTCGGCACGGTTCCACGATGCAGAATCGCGCCGCGGCTGACCACCAGGCGGCCGGGACGGGGCGACACCGCCAGGACCGCGTCGTTATCGTCTTTGTAGAAAATGGTCTCACCGCCCCAATCCGGCTCCCAGACGAGGTTGGCGTAATACAGCACGGTGACATTGTTGCTGTCCGCGGGGCTGTCGCGGTGAATGTAATAGCTGTCGCCATAGACGGCGCTGTTGGCGTAGGCGCGTTGATCGCGGAGCACCTCGCCGGGAAACAGCTGTTCGGCGACGGCCCGCAATCGCAGAAAGAAGGGGTCCCTCGGCAGCAGCGCCGTATCGATATTGGCGGAAGACGCCAGACCCGGCACGCCCAGGCGGCTTTTTTCCTTGCGCACGAAATGCATGGTTTTCAGGTCGCTGCCGATGGCGGTCACCATCGCCGGATCGATAAAGTCGTCGCAGATGAAAAGTTCGCGGCCGGAGATCATCAACCGGCCAACCTTTGTTTTGGTCGTCGCCATCCCTGTTGCCCTGCCCGGGGAATTCAATATTCCTCGTCTTTAAAAAGACCATAGAGATCACAAAAGGACAAGCTTGGCCGCCTCACCATTGCGGCCATATCAGCCGCGCCGCCGGCAATTCATTTTTCCGCGCGGCGGTCAGTAGAAGGATGTGTACCGCAGTGGTCTCAGTGGCGGGGCGGGCGGCGAGAAGGACGTGCAATTCCTCAGTGGCAAGTTTCAGGAGATCGCGCGCCGACTTGAGACTGATATTCGCGGAGACGCGCAATCCTGTGTGGGGGGTGATTGTGTCGAGACGCTTCGCTGCCCATGCGCGAATTTGATGCCCGGTTTGTCCAGTGGCCCATATCTACCTGCCGCCCGGATCGATGCCCGATCGCGTCAGCCTTCACCGCCCAGCCGGTGGCGCGCCAGATGCAGCTCCTTGGGCGAAATTGCCGCGGTTTCGCAGAATCGCAGCAACAGGTCCTCATGGCCCAGAAGGAAGTCCAGGACCGCGACATGCATGTCCGAGGTTCCCGCGGAAGTCCGCAAAGACCCTATATCCAGTCCGGAAAGGTCGAGAAACCTTTGTAACCCATCCTCGTCGCCGGCCAGCCAGCCAAGGCCTTGCAAAGCCAGAATTTCCGCGTTTTCCGTGTTCATGGTCCGGCCATCGTCAAGGGAGCGTTAAGAGATAATCCCTAATACTGCCCAAAACGGCCAGAGCCCCTTTTGGGCCCTGGGTATTGGCGCGGGGTTGCGCCGGAGAGACCAGAACCATGGACGCGAAAACCAAGACGGTCCTGATCGTGGAGGACAATGAGCTCAACATGAAGCTCTTCCACGACCTGCTGGACGCCCATGGCTACAACATCCTGCAGACCAAGGACGGGATGGAGGCGCTGGATATCGCCCGCGAGCATCACCCCGACCTGATCCTGATGGACATCCAGCTGCCGGAAGTCAGCGGCCTGGAAGTCACCAAATGGCTCAAGGAAGACGATTCCCTCAAGGCCATTCCCGTCGTTGCCGTCACCGCCTTCGCCATGAAGGGCGACGAGGAAGTCATCCGCCAGGGCGGGTGCGAGGCTTACATCTCCAAGCCGATTTCGGTGACCAGCTTTCTGGATACCGTGCGCCGCTTCATCGGGTAACACGCCATGACGGCACGAGTTCTGGTCGTCGATGACATCCTCTCCAACGTCAAGCTTCTGGAGGCGAAGCTGACGGCGGAATATTTCGAGGTCATCACGGCTTTCAACGGTCTGGAATGCCTGGCCAGGATGGACCAGGGCGCCCCCGATATCGTGCTTCTGGACGTGATGATGCCCGGCATGGACGGCTTCGAGGTCTGCCGCCGCATCAAGTCCAATCCCAAGACCGCCCATGTGCCGGTGGTGATGGTCACCGCGCTGGACCAGCCGTCCGACCGCGTCGCCGGCCTGGACGCCGGCGCCGATGATTTCCTCACCAAGCCGGTGGATGACGCCGCTTTGTTCGCGCGGGTGCGCTCGCTGGTCCGGCTGAAGATGATGACCGACGAATTGCGCATGCGCGAGTCGACCGGCCAGGGCATGGGGCTGATCGATCCGGCCGAGACGCTGGTCGAATCGAACCAGTCGGGCCGCATCCTGGTGAGCGAGGACCGTGCCGAAAGCGTGGCCTGGTTCACCAGCGCGCTCACCCCCAAGCATGAAGTCGCCTCCGCCGACACCTTCGAGGAAGCGCTGGTGCGGGTGAAGGGCGGGGATTTCGACCTGATCGTGGTGTCCCTGGGCATGCGCGGCTTTGACGGCTTGCGCCTGTGTTCGCAGCTGCGCTCGCTGCCGGAAGGCCGCCATGTGCCGATCCTGGTGGTGGTGTCGGACGGCGACCGCCGCAAGCTGACCCAGGCGCTGGAGATGGGCGTCAACGACTATCTCACCCGTCCGGTGGACAAGAACGAGCTGGTGGCCCGCGTCCGCACCCAGCTGCGCAAGAAACGTTATGCCGACCGGTTGCGCCACAATGTCCAGCTCAGCCTGGAAATGGCGATCACCGATCAGCTCACCGGCCTGCACAATCGCCGCTATATGAGCCGCCACCTCGATACCTTGATGGGCAATGCCAAGAGGAACGGCCGCCCGCTGGCTTTCGTGATCATGGACATCGACTTCTTCAAACAGGTCAATGACAGCCATGGCCATGACATAGGCGACGAGGTGCTGAAGGAATTCGCCACCCGCATCAGCGCCAATGTGCGCGGCATCGACCTGGCCTGCCGCTATGGCGGCGAGGAATTCGTGGTCGCCATGCCCGACACCGACATGGCGTTCGCCTATAACATCGCCGAGCGCCTGCGCCAGTCGATCGAGACCACGCCGGTCAGGATCAGCCGCGATCCGGGCGCCCTCAAAATCACCATCTCCATCGGCATCGCCAAGGCGGAAGGCGAGGGCGACACCGCCGACGCCCTGCTGCACCGCGCCGACCAGGCGCTCTATCGCGCCAAGCGCACCGGCCGCAACAAGGTTGTCGCGGATGCCGCCTGAAGGGCGCGCCGCTTTCTAAGCCGCCGAAAATCGCCTAGCGTCTTCCCAAAACAGGTTCCGGGAAAACGCCATGCGTTCCTTGCTTATTGCGGCTCTGCCGCTGCTGCTTGCGGTTTCCGCCGCCGCCCAGACGCCGCCTGCAGCCAGTCCCGCGCCACTCCCGCCCATCACCGCGCCGTTCAACATTCACCATGTCGCGATGGGCATTGGCCAGGGCTATTCGCTGATCGTGGCCGACATGAACCATGACGGCAGGCCCGACATGGTTGCGCTGGGCCTGACCGCCGACGCCATCGTCTGGTACGAAAATCCCTATTGGACGCCGCATGTCATCATCGCCGCCAAGGATGCGCCCAAGCCGGTTTATATGGACGCCGCCGACATTGATGGCGACGGCATTCCCGAAATCGCGCTGGCCTTCCATTTCAACACCGACCCGCACAAGGATCTCGGCACGGTGGCGATCCTGCACCATGACGGCGATCCGCGCCGGCCCTGGAAGATCGAACGGGTGATCGACAATGTGCCGGCCACCCACCGCGTGCGGTTCGCCGATATTTCCGGCAACGGCCGGATGGCGCTGGTGGTTTCGCCCATCCTGGCGGGCACCGCCACCGCCTTTCCCGACCCCGACCGCAATGTCACGCCGCTCTATGTCTACCGGCCGGAGAATGACTGGAAGCGCGAAACCATCACGCTCGACAATCATGGCGTCAGCCATGGCGTCGACATCCAGGACTGGTTCGGCGACGGCCGCCAGGATGTGATCACCTCCGGCTATTCCGGCACCAACATCCATGAATACAGGGACAGCCGGTGGGTTCGCACGCCGCTCACTCCGGGCAAGGACGCGCCCTGGCCGGGCGGGGGCTCCAGCGATGTGATGATCGGCCATCTCGGGGACAAGAAATTCTATGTCACCATCGAGCCGTTCCACGGCAACATGGTGGTGGTGCACATGCCCGACGGCAACGGCGGTTACAGCCGCCAGGTGATCGATGACCAGCTTGCCAATGGCCACGCCTTGACGCTGGTGGACGTGGATGGCGACGGCAATGACGAGATCGTCGCCGGCGGCAACCGTTCCAGCCAGAGCATGTATTTTTACAAGGCCAATGACGCGACGGGGCAGGCCTGGACGCGCTATCAGATGGATGACGACATGGCGCCCGCCGCCTGCGCCACCGCCGACATCAAGGGCACCGGCAGGCCGAGCGACGTGGTCTGCCTGGACATGCGCGATCCGGGGTGGCTGAAGTGGTACGAATATAACGGAAAATAGCCCGGCGGCTTATTCTTCCGGTTCGGGGTCTTCGTCGTCGTCCGCAGCAGCCCGCGGTTCGCCCTGGTCCATCTCATTGACCCGGTCGATCACGGACAGCAGCAGTTCCGGCTCGCGCGCGCCTGACAAGGCCAGCTTGCCGCCGAAGATCATGGCCGGCACACCGGTGACCCCCATCTCATGGGCGATCTGGTCTTCGCGTTCCACCAGGGCGATATCGGTGTCGCTTTCCAGCATCCGGGCCGCTTCCACCCCGTCCATGCCGCAGATGTCGGCCAGAACGCGGATATCGCCGATATCCTCGCCATTCTCAAAATAGGCGATGAACAGCCGTTCCACCACCTCGTCCTGCACGCCAATGGCTTCCGACCAGCGGATCAGGCGGTGGGAATCCAGCGTATCGGGCCGCCGCGTGATGGCCGTGAAATCGAACTCGATGCCGTCTTTCGCCCCTTCCGCCGCGATCAGCTTGTGCATCTCCACGATCTTCATGGGATCGTCGCCGAACTTGGCGCGCATGTAAGCCTGGCGGTCCATGCCGCCCTTGGGCACCGTGGGGTCGAGGCGATAGGGCCGCCATTTCACGTCAAAGGCGATGCCGGGCCGCTGCTCCAGGGCGCGCATCAGCCGGCGCTTGCCGATGAAGCACCAGGGACAGACGGTGTCGGAGATCACATCGATCTGCATCACGCGCTCATATAGCGAAGCGGTAGCGCATGAATCATCGCAAGACCTGCGATGTGATCTCGTTCTCCTCGGCCTGCACATGGACCGACGCGGCCCGGCCGCGGAACTGGGCGGTGGCGGCCACCGGCACCAGCCCGTCGATCACCGTCATCTCGGGCGGAGGCGGGGTGGCGAGAAACTCCACTGTCATCACATGGCCGTCATTGTGGATCAGGTGCAGCCGGGGCTTGCTCCAGCCGCCGGTCTCTACCGCGCCCTTGGCCTGGAGCGTGACCTCGCCGCCTTTCCGGGTGGCGATCAGGCCGTCGATGCGGAAGACGCGTTTGTCGGCGGCAAGCGCCGGCGCGGCCGAAAGCAGAAGAATGGCGATGACGGGAAAAAACTTCATGGGCAGGCGACTATAACCGAGATTGGGGCGGCAAGAAGACGATCAGATTTTCAGCTCCGTCCAGATTGGTACGTGATCGGATGGCTTCTCGCTGGCGCCGCGCACCTCCTTGTCGATGCCACAGGCCTTCAACCGGTCGGCGGCTTGCGGCGACAACAGCAGATGGTCGATGCGGATGCCGTTGTTGCGCTCCCAGGAGCCGAAATAATCCCAGAAAGTGTAATGGCCGCCTTCGGGATGAAGCGCGCGGAAGGCGTCGGTATAACCCAGATTTTCGATCCGCCGCAGCGCCGCCTTGGATTCGGGCTGAAACAGCGCATCCTTCATCCAGCCCTTGGGATTATGCGCATCCTTGTCCTCAGGGATGATGTTGTAATCACCCAGCAACGCCACCGGCTCCTCTGCGGCCAGCAATTTTGCAGCATGGCGGTTCAGACGTTCCAGCCACGCCAGTTTGTAGTCGAATTTCGGGCCGGGAAACGGATTGCCGTTGGGGGCATAGATCGAGGCAACCCGCACCACGCCCTTGGCGCCGCTGACGACGGCTTCGAGATAGCGTGAATG
>DATAWO010000102.1:0-48949 GCA_036267165.1 Rhizomicrobium sp.
GCGATGATGCGGATGTCGACCTTGACCGGCTTGGTGCCGCCGACGCGGTCGATCTCGCGTTCCTGGATGGCGCGCAGCAGCTTGGCCTGCAGGCGGGCATCCATTTCGCTGATTTCGTCCAGCAGCAGGGTGCCGCCATTGGCTTCCTCGAACTTGCCGATGCGCCGGGCGATGGCGCCGGTGAAGGCGCCCTTCTCGTGGCCGAACAGTTCCGATTCCAGCAGGTTCTCGGGAATGGCGGCGCAGTTGACCGAGATGAAAGGCTTGTCGGCGCGCTGGGACTTGCGATGGACATAACGGGCCAGGACTTCCTTGCCGGTGCCGCTTTCGCCGGTCACCAGGATGGAAGCTTCGCTGCCGGCGATCTGGTCGGCCAGCGACAAGACCGCGCCCATGGCTTCGTCTTCATAGACCAGCTGGTGGGATTCATCGGCCACCGCCGCCAGCACCGCCGCGATCAGTTCGGGATCGGCGGGCAGGGGCAGATACTCCTTGGCGCCGGCACGGATCGCGTCCACCGCGCGGCGGGTGTCGGTGCCGACGCCGCAGGCCACCACCGGGGTGCAGATGCGTTCGGCGGAAAGGCCGCGCACCAGGCTGCCGATGTCCAGCGCCACGTCGCAGAACACCAGGTCCGCGCCCACCCCGCCGCGAAGCGAGGCCAGCGCCTGTTCGATGTCCGCCGCATGGGTGACTTTCGCCCCCTTGTCCATGGCGATTTTGGTGGCGAGGCCGATCTGCCCCTGAAGTCCGCCGACGATGAGTAGACGCATGGCTGTTGTCCTTTGATTTACGAGCCGGAGCCGGCTTTGATGATTTCGGTCATGGTGATGCCCAGCCGGTCTTCCACCAGCACGACTTCGCCACGCGCCACCAGGCGGTCATTCACATAGATGTCGATGGCCTCGCCCACCTTGCGGTCGAGCTCCACGATGGTGCCGCGGCCGAGCTTGAGCAGCTGGCTCACTTCCATCGCGCTCTTGCCCAGGACCGCGGAAACCGTGACCGGCACATCGAACACCGCTTCCAGGTCGGCGGCGGAATGTTTCGGCGCCGCTTCGGCCGGCGCGTCGTTGTTCAGCAGGGCGGCCTGGGCGCCTGCGGCGCCGTCATGGCTCAGATCGGGCAGATCGACATTGTCGGTCGCCATAGGATTATCCTTTCACGGTGGCGGAAAAACGGTGGGCGATAAGGGCGGCGAGAGCGTCTTCGATGGCCTGTTCGCTGCGCTCCGCACCGCCGCCGCGCCATTCGATGCGGCAGTCGCCGGCCTTCATGGCCGGGTCGGCGGCGATCACGATGCGGCCGTCATAGCCTTCTTCATGGGCGATATCGGCCAGGCGCGGTTCAATGACCTCCGCCACGGCCGGGCCGGTGCGCAAGGTGATGCGCGGTTCGCCGATCGCCTGGTGCATGGCCTGGCGCAGGGCGATTTCCACATCGCCGGCGGGCAGGGCGGCCAGCGCCGCGGGCGCGATCTTTTTCGCCATCGCCAGCGCCACGCGGGCGGCTTCATTGCGCAGGCTTTCGATCTCGGCATGGCTCTGGTCGAGCGCCGCGCGCACGGCAATGGTCAGCACCGAAATGCTGCGCTCCAAGGCCTCGGTGGTGCGCGCCTGGGCGTTGGTCTCGCCCTGGGCGCGGGCCTCGGCCTGCATCCGGTCCAGTTCCTCGGTGGTGAGGGTCTGCTTCTGGCGGGCGCGCGCGGCCGGGGCGCGGCGGTCCTCGGCGCCCAGGAACTCGGTGTCGAAGGTGAATTTGTGCCGGGGGGTCATCAGTACACCAGCTCGTCTTCGCCGCTGCCGCCGGCGATCATGATTTCGCCCTTGTTGGCGAGGTCCTTGGCGACGTTGACCATGCGCATCTGGGCCTCGTCCACGTCCTTCAGGCGCACCGGTCCCATGGCCTCCATGTCGTCGCGCAGGATCTTGCCGGCGCGCTCGCTCATGTTGGAGAAGAAGACGTCGCGCAGCCCGTCGGTGGCGCCCTTCAGCGCCAGGCCCAGCTTGTCCTTTTCGATCCCGCGCAGCAGGGTCTGGATCGAGCCGGGGTCGAGCTTGCCCAGATCCTCGAAGGTGAACATCAGGGCCTTGATGCGCTCGGCGCTATCGCGGTTGCGCTCTTCCAGGGCGGTGATGAAGCGGCTTTCGGTCTGGCGGTCGAAATTGTTGAAGATTTCCGCCATCTGCTCATGGGCGTCGCGCTTGGCGGTGCGCGCCAGGTTGGACATGAACTCCACGCGCAGGGTCTGCTCGACCTTGTCGAGAATGTCCTTCTGCACGCTTTCCATGCGCAGCATGCGCTGCACCACTTCCAGCGCAAACTCTTCGGGCAAGGCACCGAGGACACGCGCGGCATGTTCCGGCTTGATCTTGGACAGCACCACCGAAACGGTCTGGGGATATTCATTCTTGAGATAGTTGGCCAGCACGCTCTCATTCACGTTCGCCAGCTTGTCCCACATGGTGCGGCCGGCGGGACCGCGGATTTCTTCCATGATGGTGCCGACTTTTTCCTGGGGCAGGATGCCGGCCAGGAGCCGCTCGGTGGATTCATAGGAGCCCATCAGCGAGCCGGTGCCCGACATCTGGGAGACAAAGTCCACCAGCAGCTTCTCGATCAGGGTGGCGGAGATCGAGCCCAGATTGGACATGACCTGGGAGACTTCCTTGATCTCCTCTTCGTCCATCATCTCCCAGATGCGCTGGGAATGATCTTCGCCCAGCGCCAGCATCACGATGGCGGCGCGTTCGGCGCCCGAGAGGGAGCGGGCATCTTCTTTGACGGGACCTTTGGATTTCGACATGGGTTAGACCGGTTGGTGCAGCCAGGTGCGGATGATCGCCAGCGCTTCTTCGGGATGCGCCGTGACCACTTCACCGACTTTCTTGATGGAGGAATTGCTGACCTGGCCGTCGATGCGGCTGATATCGATGTTGGGTGGCTGCGGCGGCAGGGCGGCCGGCTGGGCGGCGCCGTCCGGGGCTGCGGCCGCGGCCGGCGCGGCAAGAACGCCCGCGACCGGGGAGGCGTTGGCGATGGCGTGGCCCCCGCCGCTATGGGCCAAGGCCTGGGCCGCGAACATGCGGTTGATCAGCGGCTTGGCCACGAACAGGCCGATCAGCAGCGCCGTGAGGCACATGATCCCGGCTTCGATGATCTTGAACCAGTAGGAGCTGTCCAGGCCCAGCAGGGGCTTGGGCGCGGGCGTACCGCTGGTGTCGTCCATGCGGGCGAATTGCATGTTGGTGACCTGCACCTGGTCGCCGCGGGAGACATCGAAGCCCATCGCCGATTTCACCAGCGCGGTGATCTTGGTCATTTCTTCGGGCGAACGCGGCTTGTAGGCGGCCGACGTGTCGCCGGACCCGTCCACCACAACGGCCACCGACAGCTTCTTCACATCGCCGCCGTCCACCGTGGAGGTGGTGACTTTCTTGGAGATCTCGTAATTGGTGGTTTCCTCGGTGCGCCCCGAGGTGTCCTTGCTGGAATCCCCGCCCGAGGCCTGGGCGCCGGGCAGCGCATTGGCCACCGACACCGCATTGCTGCCGCCGGAGGTGTTGGTGGCGTTCTGCTCGATCGTCTGGGTCGAGCGCACCACTTTGGTGTCGGGATTATAGTCTTCGCTGGTGGTCTGGGTGTGGTTGTAGTTGATGTCGGCGGCGACCTGGACCTGGACATGGCTGGCGCCCACCACGCTCGCCACGATGGATTCGATGCGCTGGCGCAGCCCGTTCTCGTAATTGGTGGTGTCTTCGTCCTGGTTGCGGGCCAGGGCATCGGGACCGGACTTGTCGTCGCCGCCGGCCAGCAGGTTGCCGCGATCATCCACGATGGCGACGCGGTCGGGCGACAGACCGGCGACGGCGGCGGCCACCAGATGCTGGATCGCCAGCACCTGGCCGCGGTCCAGGCGGCCGGCCGTTTTCAGCACCACCGAGGCGGAAGGCTGCTGGTCGTCGCGCGAAAAGATCTGGCGTTCGGGAATGACGAGATGGACCCGCGCCGCCTGGATGCCCTCGATGGTCTGCATCGAGCGCGAAAGTTCGCCTTCGAGCGCGCGCTGGTGATTGATGTTCTGCACAAAGGCGGTGGTGCCGAAGGCATCGGATTTGTCGAAGATTTCATAGCCCACGCCGGCGGCGGGCAGATTGTCCTGGGCCAGCGCCATGCGCAGCTTGGTCACCTGGTCGGCCGGAACCAGGATGGTGCCGCCGTCCCTGACGTCGTATTTCACCGCCATGCCGTCCAGCTTGGCGGTGACGGCGGCGGCGTCGCGCGATTCCAGTCCGGAATAGAGGATGGTCTTGGGCGGCTCGGTGATCGCGCCCGCGATATAAAGGAAAAAGGCCGTGAGCACGGCGGCCACGCCGGCCATGACGCCGAACCGTGCTGCTCCGACCTGTTTGAAGAACTCCGGCACAATGCCCTCCTGGCGAGCGGCGGGGGAAAGACCCCGTCCGTTCCTGCTAGGCAAACATTGCCGCCTCTAGGGTAAAATTTGGCTTAAGGCAGACAGCCGCGCGCGCATTGTCGCGCGCGTTATTTTGCTAACGTCCCGTTTACGAATTCACTCGGGTTCAACGCGATCCCGCGCCGCCATGCTGGCGCTACCGGCTGCCGCGCGGTCAGTTGCGGTACTGCTGCACCCGTGTCGCGCGCAAGCCCGCCAGGCCGAAACGGTCGATGGCATGCTGCCAGGCGAGGAATTCCTCCACCGTCAGCGTGTAGCGCTTGCAGGCGTCGTCGAGACTGAGCAGGCCGCCGCGCACCGCGGCCACGACCTCGGCCTTGCGGCGGATCACCCAGCGGCGCGTCGAAGGCGGCGGCAGATCGGCGAGCGTCAACGGTGACCCATCGGGTCCGATGACATAGCTCACGCGTCCTTTGCGCTCTTCCATATGAAAACTCCCGACATATCCCACGCGAAAACTACGCGGTCCCGTGTTTAAAAAGGGCCAAGACACGTGGTAAATGAACCGATAAAAGCTTCACTCAATTCTTCGGCAATTTCGCGGGAAAAGCCTGTTTCATGGGCCTTTCCCGCTCATGTTAGGTTGAAGGCAGCTGTTCCAGCTCCTGCAGCATCTGGTCGGCGGTGGTGACGATGCGCGCCGACGCGCTGTAGGCGCGCTGGGTGGTGATCAGGTTGGTGAACTCCGTCGCCAGATCCACGGTGGAAGCTTCCAGCGAGTTGGAGGCGATGGCGCCCGCTGGCCCTGAATCGGCGAGATTGATGTCGGCGGCGCCCGAGCTCCTGGTGGCGATATAGGCGTCGCCGTCAACCTGGCCCAGACCGTCCGGGCTGGCGAAGGTTGCCAGCGGGATCTTGTAGACATTCTGCGACAGGCCGTTGGAGAACTGCGCCGTCACGGTGCCGTCATTGGCCACCGTCACGCCGGTGACGCTGCCGAAGGCGGAGCCGTCGGTGGTTGTGCCATTGAGCGTGGAGGCGGTGTCGAACTGGGTGAGGCCCGAGGTGCCGCCCACCGTGCCCAGATTGACCGCGACGGTCTGGCTGGCGAGGCCAGTGGAGGCCGCCCACGGGATCGACAGGTTGAATGAACTCGAGGCCGGCGCCGCGCCATTGACGTTAGCCAGCGAACCGTCGGTGTTGAAGGAGACGGTGCCGGTGGCGATGGGATTGGTGCCGGTGATGTTGGCCGCCGCACCCGCATAGGAGGCTTCATAGGCCCAGGCGTTGGCGCCGGTCTTGATGAAGGACAGAGTGACCGGCTGGGTGCCGCCCTGGCTGTCATAGACATTGACAGTGCGCTGGAAGTCCGGCGTCGCCGCACCCGACGCCATGTCACCGGCGACATAGGTCGCATCGGTGGCGGCGCTGGACTGCAGATTGGCCTGGACGCTCAAATTGGCCGTGGCTTGGGCCGTGCCCGACAGGCTGGTGACATTGATCAGGCTGAGTTGGGTGGTGTTGGTGGGAACATTGCCGGTGGAATCCAGCTGGTAGCCCATCAGATAGAGACCGGCGGAATTCTTCAGATCGCCGTTGGCATCGGGCGTGAAGCTGCCGGCGCGGGTATATTCCTGCTGCGCGGTGGCGCTGGGATTGGTGGCGACCACGAAGAAGCCGTTGCCGGAGATCGACAGGTCGGTGGGCGAGGAGGTCGCGGTGGGCAACCCCTGTGTCGTGACGTCCTGGCTGATCACGGCGGCGACGCCGGCCGAACTGTTGCCGGCCAGGCCGGGGCTGTTGAGAAAGGTTTCGAAATTGGCGGTTTCGTCCTTGTAGCCCACGGTGTTGACGTTGGCGATGTTGGACGAGGTGGCGGACAGCGCCATGCTGTTGGCGGACAGTCCCGCCACGCCGATATTCAGGGCTCCATACAGACTCATTTTACGTTTCCTTGCCGCGGCCGTTGGTCTTCAGACCGTTTCCGCTTCCAGGTTTTGGCGCCGCTTCTGCGCGCCGGCTTTGGGTTCAAACTTCAAAAATCAGTCGCCCACCGCGGCGATGGCGCTGGGGTTCACTTCCATGTTTCCGATCACCAGCATGGGCGTGCCGCTGGTCATGTCGATCTGGCTGACGGTGCCGGCGCTTGCGACCGAGGAGGTGATCGCGTTGCCGGACGAATCCGTGGCGGTCACGGTCAGCTTGTAGGTGCCGTCATTCAGCTGGTTGCCGTTATTGTCCTGGCCGTTCCAGTTGAAGCTGTTGTTGCCGGCGGTGGTGCTGCCGGCGCCGGTATAGACGACCGTGCCGCTGGAATTGGTGACGGTGAGCTGGGTGGTGGCCGAGGCCGCGCCCAGATTGTAGGTCCAGGCCGCGGCGCCATCCGACAGCGAGGCATTGCCGTTGGTGACCGAGACATTCTTGCCCAGATAGCTGGTGGTGACGGCGGCGGCGTTGCTGGTGCCCTGGGTGATCAGGCTCTGCAGATTGGTGTTGGTGTCGATCTGCTGCTCGACCTGGCTGTATTCCACCAGCTGCTGGGTGAACTGGTTGGAGTCCATCGGGCTGGTGGGATCCTGGTTCTTGAGCTGGGTGGTGAGCAGGGTGAGGAAGGTCGAGAAGTTGCCCGACAGCTGGTTGAACGCATCGCTGCCGTTGGTGGTGCCGTTGGCATTGGTCGCGGGTGTGGTCGTCGGGGTGGTGGTCGGCGTGTTCGTGGTCGATCCAATGGTCATGTTCTTGTCCCTTAAACCCTGATGTCGAGCCGGCCGTCGGCCGAGGCGCGGTAGGAGGAGCTCGCCGAAGTGGCGTCGATGCTGCTGGTGGCGGTGAGCGTGAAGGAGCGGCCATTGCCGCCGCGGCCCTGGCTGTTGCCGGCGCCGGTATCGCCGGACTGCTGGCGCAGCGAAAAGTTCAATCCGTTCTGCGACACATCCAGGCCCGCATCGCGCAGGGCGCGGGTGAGCGTCGGCGCGTCCTTCTGCAGAAGATCGAGCGTCTGGGGCTGGTCGGCGGAGAGATGGGCGCTGGCCTTGCCGGTGGCGTCAATGGAAAGCCGGACCTCGACCCGGCCCAGTTCCGGCGGATCCAGGCGAATGTCGAACTGCCTGGCGCCGGACTGCGACCTGGCGGCGATTTCCACTGCCAGCGCGGGCATGTTGGGGGCCGGCGTGGTGACCTGCACATTCTGGGTGATAGCGGGCGCGGCGCCATCTTGCGTCTGTCCCGTCTGCGGCGCGGCGCCGGCCATCATGGGCATGGCGCTGTTTGACGCGTCCACCGGCTTGGACACGGGCGTGTCAGTGGCGGCCACGGCCTGCGGGACTGGCGTCGCGGCCGGCTTCACATCATTGGACTGGGTGTTGCTCGCCTGGCTGGGGTCTGTCTTGGCGTCGCTGGTGCCGCCGGCATTGGCGCTCTGGCTCTTGGCCTGCCAGGGCTTGGCGGGTTGCACACCGGCCTGCTGGGTGGCATCTGGCTGGGCCGGATTCTGGCCTGTGTCCGCGGCCAGCGCCTGCGGGCTGGCGGCCTGGGGCTTGGTGGCTTGACCGGCGGTCTGCGCGGTTTGCGCATTCTGCAGGTTCTGTGTGTTCTGGGCAGTTTGGCCAGCCTCGGCCTGGCCGCTGGTGGCGATGCCCGTGGTGCCGGCGCCAACGCCGGCAATGCCTGCGGCTGCGACGCCCGGCTCTTCTTCACCCGTATCGTCATTGGCAGCCGCCGCGGTCGCGGCATTGGCGGCCATGAGGGAAATCTGGGACGCATCGGGCTGTGCCGGCGGCGGGGTTTGCGCGCCGGCCTGCTGCAGAGCCGCGGCCGAAGCGCTGTTGCCGGAAGCGTCGTCCTTGCTGCCGTCACTATTCTTGGTGGCCTTGTCGCCGCCCTTGGCGGTTTTCACCGGCTTGACGGCAGTCTGTGACATGGCCTGGGTGGCGGCATTGGCGCCATTGCCCTGGCCGGCAGCGTCACTCTGCTTGTCGTTCGAGTCGTGACTGTCTTTGCTCTGGGTATCTTTTTGCTGGACGGCAGGCTTGGCCGCCACCTGACCCACCAGCAGCGCAAAGGGCGATGCATCGTCCGCCTTGTTGGCGTCCGCCTTCGGCTGTGCGGAAAGAACCGCAGAAGGGGCAATCCGGGATGTCGCTGATGCGCGCACGAATGGCAGTCCGATGATGATCCGCAAAACCCATCGCAAAGGACGGGCCAGATGCCGGGCATCAGGATTTTGCTGCATTTTTTGGGGCCGGCGCCGGAACGGACAGCACGAACAGACGGGCATTAGCTGCCGGACGGGCAAAGTCTGCCGCCCTGAGGGTGTATTCCGAACAGTGTGAAAAGCCAGGTTTTCGGGGGAAAAACCGCGCACGCCATATGGCACGCGGCTTGCGACAGCCTTCCCGGAAGACTGTATTCGGACATCATATCGTGAGCCTGAACGGAATTACCGCCAGTGCCATCAGCGCGCTCCAGACCAATCAGGCTGCGCTGAATGTGGTGTCCAACAACGTCGCCAATCTCAACACGCCGGGCTATGCCCGCCGCGTCGTCAATGAACAGACCCTCTCCGCCGACGGCCAGCTCACCGGCGTGGACATCGCCACGGTCGAGCGCGTCACCAACCAGTTCCTGCAGCAGGAGCAGCTGGCGGCGGGCGGTACGGCCTCGCAGTATGACACCATGGCCACGCTGTTTTCGCAGCTGAACGGCCTTCTGGGCGGTCCCGGCGACAACCAGTCGCTCGCCACCCAGCTCACCAATGTGGCTAGCGCCTTCGCCACCGCGTCCCAGGCGCCGACCTCCAGCGCCAGCCAGACCGGCGTGTTGAATGCGCTGAACGGGCTGGCGTCCAGTTTCTCCAATGTCTCCAGCACCATTTCCTCGCTGCAGAACCAGGTCGATCAGCAGGTCGTCAATTCCGTCGGCTCGACCAATACCCTGATCCAGCAGGTCTACCAGCTCAACGCCCAGATCAAGACCGCCAACGCCAGCGGTGACCAGGCCTCCGCGCTGCTCGACCAGCGCGACACGGCCCTGAACAATCTCGCCCAGGTGATGGGGATCAAGACCACCACCAATGCGGATGGCAGCGTCAATGTCTCCACCACCGACGGCATCAATCTGGTGTCCAACACCTATGCCCAGCTCTCTTACAGTGGCGGGGCGCAGAACGGCTCCTACAGCAACATCACCATCCAGGACGTCAATCCGGCCAATGGCAATCTGCTCGGTTCGCCCCAGGCGCTGGACCCGCATCTGTCGAGCGGCTCGCTCAAGGGCATGATCGACATGCGCGACCAGGTGCTGGGTGGCCTCGGCCAGAGCCTGGGCAACCTGGCGCAGCAGACCGCGCTGGCCTTCAACGCCCAGTCCAATGCCAACGCCGCCTTTCCGCCGCCCACCTCGCTGACCGGCCGTGACACCGGCCTGCTCTCGACCGATGCCCTGAATTTCACCGGTGACACCACCATCGCGGTCACCGACTCCAGCGGCAATCTGGTATCGCGCATCGACGTGGATTTTGGCCCCCCGGGCACCCTGTCGGTGGACGGCGGCGCCGCCCAGAGCCTTGGCACCACCATCGGCAGCTTCACCACCGCGCTCAACACCGCGCTGGGCGCCAACGGCTCGGCCAGCTTCACCAACGGCCAGCTTTCGATCTCGGCCAGCGGCGGCAATGGCGTCGTGGTGCAGGACGACGCCACCACCCCGTCGCAGCGCGGCGATGCCGGCTTCTCGCAATTCTTCGGCCTGAACGACGTCTTCCAGGCCCAGGTCCCGTCGATCACCGCCACCGGCCTGTCTGCGGCCGATTCCAGCGGCCTGGCCGCGGGCGGCACCATCGCTTTGTCGCTGAAGGGCCCGGACGGCGACATCGCCAAGAATGTCAGCATCACCACCACGGCCGGACAGACCATCGGCAATGTGATTTCGGCGCTGAACACCGCGCTGGGCGGAGCGGCGACGCTGACGCTGAACAGCGACGGCTCGATCTCCACCGCCAACAGCGCGCTTTATCCCGGCTACACCCTGAACGTGACCGGCGACACCACCCAGCGCGGCACCACCGGCGTCAGCTTCAGCGAGCTTTTCGGCCTGGGCGCCAATGCGCAGGCCCAGCAGGCCGCGGGCTTCGACCTGACCACCGCGGTTGAAAACAACCCTGCCCTGGTCGGCGCCGGCACGCCCCAGATCACCTCCACCACGGTTGCGGGCGACACGGTGGTGTCGGCGGGCGACAATTCCGGCGCCATCGCGCTTCAGAATGTCATCAACAAAAGCGAAAGCTTCCAGGCCGCCGGCGGCATCGCCGCCCAGACGGCAACGCTGTCCGACTATGCGGCGACTTTCTACCAGAACCTGTCGACCCAATCGAACGCCGTCACCACCAACCAGACCACCCAGGACGACCGGCTGACCGAGGCCAATTCACGGGTCTCGTCCAACTCCGGCGTCAACCTGGACGAAGAACTGACCAACCTGACCTCCTACCAGCAGGCCTATGCCGCGGGCGCGCGCATCCTGACGACGGTGGACCAGCTTTATCAGACCCTGCTGCAGATCCAGTAAGGATGAGTGAAGGATTCCCGGCATGAGCATCGACCGCGTCTCAACCGCCTCCCAGACCGCGTACTTTCTTACGCAGATCGAAAATGCCGGCACCGCGCTGGACACCACCCAGCAGCAGATCGCTTCCGGCTACAACGCCACCACCTATGCCGGTTTCGGCAACCAGACCCAGGTGCTGACCGCGACCCTGGCCGCGAATGCGCGCAACGACGCCTATACCACCGCCACCAGCCTGGCTTCGACCCAGGTCTCGCTGCAGGACACCCAGCTCACCACCCTGTCGAGCCTTTCTTCCCAGTTGCAGCAGGCGATCAGCAATGCGGTGGCGAACAATGATGCGTCCGACCTGATGACCCAGGCCCAGAGCATCTTCTCGCAGGCCAGCGCCATCCTCAATTCCAAGGATGCCAATGGCAACTACATCTTCGGCGGCGGCAATGTCACCAATCCCCCGGTGACCGTCTCCTCGCTTTCCGGTCTTGCGGCCGTGACGCCGCCGGCCACCCCCTTCGCCAATGGCACCTTCAAGACCGCGGTGCAGGTGGCCGATGGCCAGACCGTGACCTATGGCATCACGGCGTCGGATGTCGGCACCGGGCTGATGCAGGAGCTGCAATCGCTGGCGCAGTTCGATCAGGGCGCCAATGGCAACCTGGACAGCGCCACCAGCCTGTCGAGCGCACAGTCCAATTATCTGACCGGCGCCATCTCCACCGCCAATACGGTGGCCGACAATCTCAACGCAGCCACCGCCGCCAATGGCTATGTCGCCAATCAGCTTACCGACGCCCAGACCCAGCAGGCCTCGATGACCACGCTCTATAAGGGGTTTGCGTCCAACATCCAGGACACCAACATGGCCCAGGCGGCCACCCAGCTGTCCCTGAACCAGACCCAGCTGCAGGCGGCGCTGCAGGTCACCGCCGGGCTGAACCAGCTCACGCTGCTGAACTATCTGCCGGCCCCCACCGCCACCGGCTGATAGCCGCGCTTTTCCTTGCAGTTCCGGGGTCGCGGTCCTATAGCACCGCGCGATGGTGAGGAGCGGTTGCGTGGCAACGAAACGGTCCAGTGGACCGTTTCGAGCGACGAACGCCCCGAGCCAAAGCGAGGGGCCGGGAGCCTGATGACTGACCGCATCTTAAAACCGGGGAGCCGTGTCGTTGCCGCAATGAGCGGCGGCGTGGATTCTTCCGTCACCGCGGCACTGCTGAAGAAGCAGGGCTATGATGTGATCGGCATCACCCTGCAGCTTTATCCGGAAGACAAGACGCCGGCGCGCAAGGGCGCCTGCTGCGCCGGCGCCGACATCTATGACGCCAAGCGCGTGGCCGAGGCCGTCGGCATTCCCCACTATGTGCTGGATTATGAAAGCCGCTTCCGCAAGCAGGTGATCGAGGATTTCGCCGACAGCTATGCGCGCGGCGAGACCCCCATCCCCTGCGTGCGCTGCAATGAGCGGGTGAAGTTCGCCGACCTTCTGGACACCGCGCGCGAGCTGGGGGCCGAAGCGCTCGCCACCGGCCATTATGTGCGCCGGCTGGAAGGCGCAGGCGGCGCGCAACTGCATGCCGCCGCCGACAGCGCGCGCGACCAGAGCTATTTCCTTTTCGCCACCACACAGGCGCAGCTCGATTACCTGCGCTTTCCGTTGGGCGACATGGACAAGAAGGACGTGCGCGCCATCGCCGCCGAGCTGGGGCTGGTCAATGCGCAAAAGCCCGACAGCCAGGACATCTGCTTTGTGCCCGCGGGCCGCTATACCCAGATCGTGGGCCGCATCCGCCCCGACGCAGGCCGCGCGGGTGATATCGTGGACCAGAGCGGCACGGTGCTGGGCCGCCATGACGGCATCGCCAATTTCACCGTCGGCCAGCGCAAAGGGCTTGGGCTTTCCGGCAACGAGGAGCCGCTGTTTGTGCTCAGGCTCGATGCGGTCAATGCCAGGGTGGTGGTGGGACCGCGCGCGGCGCTGGCATCTTCTGTCATCCAGCTCAAGGATGTGAACTGGCTTGGCCACCAGGATGCTCCGTTCGAGGCGCGGGTAAAGGTGCGTTCCATGCGTCCGCCCGTGGCCGCCACGGTGACGCCGCTTGCCGGCGGCGCCGCCCGGGTTGCGCTCGCGGCGGCGCAAGAGGCGATCGCGCCCGGCCAGGCTTGTGTCTTTTATGAAGCGGCGGGCAGCCGCGTCCTGGGCGGCGGCTGGATCATTGCGCCCGCAGCGGCAGCGGCGTGACCGGGCTTTGCTTCCGTTTTGCGGACACCGCTGAACGCCAGGCGCTCGAGGACCTGCAGCGCCGCGCCGCGCTGGCCTATGACATCTATCGCCCGGCGCTGCTGGCCAATCCGGGCGTGATCGACTTGCCGCTTTCACAACTGGAAGACCAGCGTGTGCGGGTGGCGGAAGAAGCCGGCACGGCCCGGGGTTTCAGCGTGGTGCTGCCGCGGGATGATCTGTGCGACCTGGACGGGTTGTTCGTGGAACCCGATAGCTGGAAGCGCGGCATCGGCCGCGCCCTGATGGAGGATGCCTTCGCCCTGGGCCGCGCCGGCGGCGCCTGGATGATGGAGGTGACGGCCAATCCGCAAGCCGAGGGTTTCTACGCCCGGCTGGGCTTTGCCCGCACAGGCCTCGTGACCACCGCCTTTGGAATCGGCAGCAAAATGCGGCGTTCCCTGCACCAAACTTGACAGGTATGGGCGTGCGACCCTACATCCCCGCCTCCCGCGGCCTCTGGCAGGCCGTCCGGCCTGGCACCGTAGCTCAGCGGTAGAGCAGGGGAATCATAATCCCTTGGTCGGCGGTTCAAATCCGTCCGGTGCTACCATTCATTCACGCCCGGACCGGGCGCGAATGAATGACAAGCGGCCCCGCGCGCCAGCGACTTGAGGGGCCGCGCGTCAGGCGAAAACACCGGCTTCGACGCACAGACGGAATGCCAAGCCCGCCCGCGCGACAGCGTCTTCGGCCGCGCGCGGCAGGCGAATACTCAGACCTCGACGCACAGACGAATTGCCAGGACCGCGTTGGCCAAAAGACGTGCAAGCCCGCCGGCAGGCTGGTGTTAGATCAAGCGGCATACTATCAGGCGACAATGACCTCCGCCCCCACCTTCGCCGATATCCAGACCGCCGCGCGCGTCCTTGCGCCGGCCCTGGTGCGCACCCCCACGCGGCATTCCCGCACCCTGTCCGGCCTCGCCGGCTGCGAAGTGTGGCTGAAATTCGAGAACCGGCAGTTCACCGCCAGCTTCAAGGAGCGCGGCGCGCTCAACCGCATCCTGTCGCTGAGCGAGGAAGAACGCCGGCGCGGCGTGGCGGCGATGAGCTCGGGCAACCATGCCCAGGGCGTCGCCTATCACGCCGGACGCTTGAGCATTCCCGCCACCATCGTGATGCCGGTGACCACGCCCTTCAACAAGGTCAAGCATACCCGCGACTTCGGCGCGACCGTCATCCAGCATGGCCGCGACCTGGTCGAAGCCGATGCCGAGGCGCGCCGCATCGCCCATGACCAGGGGCTGACCTTCATCCATCCTTATGACGATCCCCTGGTGATCGCCGGCCAGGGCACCTGCGCGCTGGAGATGCTGGAAGATGTGCCGCAGCTTGACAGTCTGATCGTGCCGGTGGGCGGCGGCGGGCTGATTTCCGGCTGTGCCATCGCCGCCAAGGGCGTCAAGCGTACAATCGAGATCTTCGGCGCGCAGAGCGAACTTTATCCGGCGATGTTCGACGCGATCAAAGGTCTTGCGCCCCCGCCCACGCCCGCCACCGCCACCATTGCCGAAGGTATCGCGGTCAAGCGGCCGGGGCGCCTCACCACCGCGATCTGCAAGGAGCTGGTCAAGGACATCTTCGTGGTCGGCGAAGACGCCATCGAGCATGCCCTGATCATGATCCTGGAAATCGAAAAGACGGTGATCGAAGGCGCGGCGGCAGCGGGCTTCGCCGCCCTGCTCGCCCATGCGGGCGAATTCAAGGACCGCCAGGTCGGCATTGTGATGTCGGGCGGCAATATCGACATGCGGCTGCTTTCCAATGTGATCCTGCGCGAACTGGCGCGGGAGGGCCGCATCATCCTTCTGGTACTGGAGATCGAAGACCGTCCCGGCCAGCTCGCCGACATTGCCCGCCTCATCGCCGACGCCGGCGGCAATGTGCTGGAAGTGTCCCACAATCGCATGATGTCGGGCATCACCGCGAAATCCGCCACCCTGGAGCTGGTGGTGGAGGCGCGTGACACCGGGCATGCACAAGAAATACGCGACCGGCTGAGCGCCAACGGGTTTCGCCAGGCCTGATTAAGGCTTAATATCCGGGGCCTGGATATTAACCTTTCCGGCAAGGTCTGTTTCACTTTGAGACACTGGTTTCCTAACACTCCGGATATGCGGAGCAGACTGCCGATTCCCAAAAGCGTGGCGCAGCTGACGGGCGTGCTGGTGACGGCGATCGTCGCTTTCGGCACGGATATCGAAGTCTATTACGCCGTGCCGCTGGGCGTGTTTGCGGGCGCCCTGGCGATGTTTTTCGTCTCGCTGTCGGAAGCGCAGGAATCCTATCGCGCGCGCTGGGCGCCGCCGCCCAAGCAGGACGCCTATCGCGACCGCTGGGAACGCTTCAGATAGACTTTTTTTGACGCTACGGCTCTCGCCTACGCTCTTGTTTGATGGTCGCTCGTCCGCATGCGTTCTTCGCTGCCGCTCTGAACCTGCTGACCTCGCCGACGCTCTTAGTATATGGTCGCTCCGGCTCTCGCCGACGCTCTTAGTTGATGGTCGCTCGTCCGCACGCTGGCGCTACGAACCTCGCCGACGCTCCCGAACGATCAGGCGCTATCGGGCGGGATGGCGTTCAACGAGGTTTCCAGTTCCTGGAAGCTCGGCTGATATTCGCTCGGCACGCTGCCGCGGCCGATTTCCACCGACACCTGCGCCGCATTGCCATGCAGATGCGCGACCAGGATGTCGCGGATCACGTGATAGAACAGCGCGTCCTCGTCGATCACCGCTTTCAGGCGCGTGCCCATCGGGCCGATGATGCCATAAGCCAAAAACACGCCCAGAAAGGTGCCGACCAGCGCCGAACCGATCATGCCGCCCAGCACTTCCGGCGGTTCGCTGATCGCGCCCATGGTCTTGATCACGCCCAACACGGCGGCGACGATGCCCAGCGCCGGCAGGCCGTCGGCCATGGCGGACAACGCGTTGGCGCCGACCAGGGCTTCGTGATGGTGCTTTTCCAGCTGCTTTTCCATCGCGGTTTCCACCTGGTGCGGGTCTTCCAGGCTCATGGTCATCATGCGCAGCGTGTCGCAGATGAAATCCAGCGCGAAATGGTCTTTGCAGATCTTGGGATAACGCTTGAAGATCGAGGAGTCGCCGGGCTTTTCGATATGGGCTTCCAGCGCGATCAGGCCCTTGGACTTCATGGTCTTGGTCAGCAGGAACAGAAGGCAGAGCAGGTCGGTATAATCCTTGGGCTTCCAGCGCGGGCCGGAAATCACCTGGCCCAGCGAGCCCATGATCTTCTTCATGTTGAACATCGAGCCGGCGATCAGCATGGCGGCGAAGGCGGCGCCGAAAATGGTGAGTATTTCATGCGGCAGGGCTTCGAAAATGACGCCCAGCGAGCCGCCGGTCATCAGATAGCCGCCGAACACGCAGCCAAAAAGCACAACAATACCGCCAATTTGCAGCATGGAGACAAAGCCCGGAAATACCGGGATCAGTATTAATCGCAGGACTTAAAGAGGGATGAATTGCCCGCGTTTCTGCGGGCTTTAAAGCGTTAACGCTTGGTGACTGACAAAGGCTTAGGCAAGGGCTTAGGCAAAGGCTCGGGCAAGGACTATCCCTGGCCCGCATCCGCCAGGCGCCGGGCCACCAGCGCCGCCAGTTCCGCGGCCACCACGTCACCCATGGCCGCGTTGCCATCCTCGGTGCGGGCGGCGCGGCCGATAGCCGACACGTTCAGCGCCACCAGGGTGACGTCCAGCGGCTTTTTGATGCGCTCCATATCGTCCATGTAGCGGCACAGTATGTCGGCGATCCTTCCCGTCGTGACCAGGCCGGCGGTTTCGGCAAAGCCGCGGATCTCATGGGCTTTTTCGAACACCAGGGTCATGTCGCCCTGGGCTTTCTCCAGTTCCTCGACATATCCGAGAATGGCGGCGCGCATCGCCGGAATCTGGGCCTCCATCGCCGCCTGGGCCTTCTCAGCGACCTGCGCCGAACGCAGGGTCAGGGCGGCGCGGGCCGCATTGGGTTTGCTCATCATCTGCGGATAGGCGTCGGGCGCGATGATCTGGGGCTGCTTCTTGACGGCGGTCTTCATCAGCGCACATCCACTTCCTGCTGAAAGTCATCCTTGCGGCGCCAGGGGCCGGCATAATCATCCATCTGGTGGCGCCGGCGGTCGGGACCGAAGTAATTGTCACAGCGCACAAAGGCGCGGGGCCGCTCCACGATTTCGGTGATGCGCGCGAACAGATTGTGGGCGGTGATGGGCTTGGCGAGAAATTCGGTGACGCCGGCGTCGCGCGCCGCCTGCACCCGGTATTTCTCGGTATGACCGGTGATCATGATGATCGGCACGAAGGGATTGGGGCTTTGCTCGTCATTGCGCACGCGGCGGGTGAATTCCAGCCCATCCATCGGCTTCATCGCCAGATCGCTGAGCACCAGGTCGGACTTGCGCTCGCGCAACAGGGTGAGCGCGGCCTGGCCATTGCCGGCTTCCGCGACCTCCTTGATGCCGGCGGAATTCAAAAGCGCGCGCAGGAGGGTGCGCATATGCGCATTGTCCTCGACAATCAGCGCCTTGAGGGTTTCGAATCCCGCTCCTGTCATCGGCGTTTCAGGCCTCTCACGCGCCAAAAGCGTCCTCGTACGACACACGGCCGCCAGGTCACGCAAAATATTCTGGTTGAGGTTACGGGTCAGGCGTTATTGAACTGTTACGGGGTCGTGGCGGCGGGAACCTGGGCTTGTTAAGGAATGTGGCTTTCACCCTCTTTATGACAGCCAGGGCGATCTTGGCCCCCGCCGTCTTTGGCGTGGCGGCGCTGGTGCTGGATGGGGAGGGGCGGGTGCTTCTGGTCCGTCATGGCTACAATCCGGGCTGGCGGCTGCCGGGCGGTGGGGTGGAACGCGGCGAGCCGGCCGCCGATGCGGTGCTGCGTGAGCTTCAGGAAGAGGTTGGCCTGACCGGCGGCGGCGCCGCTTTCGTCTCGCTCCATTCCCGCAAGGCCGGCTGGGCGACCATGGTGGTGGCGCTTTACCGCGTCACGGGCGGCGCCGTGAATTTCCGGCCCAATCTGGAAATCCGCGAAATCTGTTTCGCCGATCCCCGCCATCCGCCCGCTGGCTGCACACCCGCCACCTTGCGCCGCCTGTCGGAGTTTGTGGATGCCGTCACGCCTTCGCCTTATTGGTAAGCTTGCCTTTTGGGGCATGGATGTTTAGCGAGACCGGCATGAATGTGATGGCCCCTGCCTGGCAAATCCGCCTGGAAACGCCGCAAGACGCCGGCGGCATCGAAGCGCTGAATGCGGAAAGCTTTGGCCCCGGCCGCTTCGCCAAATCCGCCTATCGCCTGCGCGAAGGCGTGCATCCGGTTCCCGCACTCTCCTTTGTCGCGATCGAGCACGGCATCCTGCGCGGTTCGGTGCGCTTCTGGCCCATCACCGTCGGCGGGCACGAGGAATTGCTGCTGGGCCCGCTTGCGGTGCAGGGCGATCAGCGTGGCCGTGGCATCGGCATCTCCCTGATGCAGGCCGGTATCGAGGCGGCGCAGAACGGCCCCTGGCGCGGCATTCTTCTGGTGGGTGATGAGCCCTACTATACCCGCGTGGGCTTCGCCCGCCTGCCGCCGGGACGGATAAAGTTTCCCGGCCCCGTGGACCAGAACCGCATCCTGGGCCTGTCGCTCAAGGCCGGCGAATTGCTGACCCTTTCGGGCGAGGTGCGCCGGGCCCAGATCGACGCGCCGGTCAGCGCGGTGGGTGCAGGGGTCGGCTAGTCTCCAAACAAACTCACCACAAACTCACCACAAACTCACCATGGCCGGCCTCCGAGCCGGCCATCCAAGGCCGTGGGGAAGACAGTGCATGTTGCCCTGGATGGGCGGGTCAGGCCCGCCCATGGTGAGTTAAAAATTCAACGACCTCCGGTCTCCAAGCGGTTCATAGCGGCAGCGTATGACCGCTGCGCTCAGTCGTGGTCTATCGGCCCTCCAGCCGCCATGCGAGCAACAGCGCGCCTGCGATGATCAGCAGCGCCAGCCATTGCGGTATCAGCTTCTGCTGCTCCAGCGCGGTGACGCGATAGGCGCCGTTGCTGCGCAGGCCGATCCAATGATCGCCGCTGGCGGTTTCGCCCACCCCGACACGGCGGATTTCCGGCAGTCCGTCCTCCAACCAGTGCACGCTGCCGCCGGTGGCCTCGGCATCAGGTTTCAGGACCTCGTCGGTGGCGCGCATATCGGCCACTTCCTTGGGATTGAGCGGCCCCGCGGCGGTCACGGTGGACAGGATGCCGTCGCTGGCGCGGTAAAGGCCCATCTCGTCGGCCTTGGCGTCGGCGCGCCAGATGCCCGGTTCGGCGCGGGTGAGCGCCAGGGTCTGGGTCTTGCCCGACGGCAGGGTCAGGGTCACCGGCGGGGTCTGGGGCGCCATGGTGTGGCGGGTGATGCGGACGTGATCGCCGATGATCTGGGCGTCCAGCGATTCCGCTTCCAGCTCCGGCTCCTTCATCAGCCAGTGCGCCAGACGGCGCAGCAGTTCGGCCTGCGGGCCGCCGCCTTCAAAGCCGCGCGCCCACAGCCAGGTCTGATCGCTCATCAGCTCGGCCACCCGGCCCTTGCCGACACGGTCCAGCACCAGAAGCGGGCGGTTCGCGCCATCCGCCATCACGGTCTGGCCGGCGATCTTGTTGCCGCCGATGATGCGGAACCAGCGGCCCCAGGTGGGCGGCGTCTTGTCCTGGTTGCGGCCCGGCAGTTCGCGGGTCACCGGATGGGCCATGCCGTCATCGGTCACCATCGGCTTGAAGGGTCCGGTATAGATCTGCCCGGTCGGCTGCACCGGCAAGACCTGGGACAGGGGCGTGCGATAGACGCTTTCGGGCCCCGCGAATTCCGGCCCCGATGAAATCAGCAGCGCCCCGCCATCCTGGACATAGGAGGCGAGATTCTGGAAATAGGCCAGCGGCAGCACGCCGCGCTCGCTATAGCGATCGAACACCACCAGGTCGAAGGAGCCCAGCTTTTCCTGGAACAGCTCGCGCGAGGGAAAGGCGATCAGCGACAATTCGTTGATCGGGGTGGTGTCCTGCTTGTCCGGCGGCCTGAGGATGGTGAAGTGCACCAGATCCACCGACGGATCGGCCTTGAGCAGGTTGCGCCACACCCGCTCGCCGGCATGCGGTTCGCCCGACACCAGCAGCACGCGCAGCCGGTCGCGCACCCCTGACACCGTGACCACGGCATGGTTGTTCTCCAGCGTCAGTTCGGCGGGGCCGGGCGCCGCCGACAGCTCGACCAGATTTTCGCCTTCATGACTGACCGGCACCTTGATGTCGGTGTCCTTGCCCACCGGCACCAGGCGGGAGCCGAAGGGCTTGCCGTCAATGCGGATTTCCAGCACCGCGCTGGTCTCTCCGCTGCCGCCCAGGTCATCCACCCGAAGCCGCATGGGCGCCGATTGCCCGACAATGGCGAAGCGCGCCGCGCTCTCCACCGTCAGCTTGCGGTCGCGTTCACCGCGCTTGCCCGCCACCAGTACCTGCAGCGGCGCGTGCAGGTTCATGGCTTCCGGCGACGGCGCGTCATGCACTTCGCCGTCGGTGATCAGGATGGCGCCCGCCACCCGGCTTTGCGGCACATCCGCCAGCGCGGCATTGAGCGCGGCAAAGGCCTGGGTGCCGTTATTCTCGCCGGTCGCGGTGGTGGTGACGCTGGTCTCGCGCACGATCAGGCCGGGCTCGGCCGCAAGCAGCTTTTTGACCTGCTGGCGGGCGCTTTCCGCCTGGGCCGCCCGCTTGCCCAGTGACATGCTCTGGGAGCGGTCGGTGACGATCACCGCCACGTCCGACAGCGGCGCATGCTTCTCGCGCACCAGAAGCGGTCCCGCCAGAGCGAACAGCAGCACGGCGAACGCCAGGCCCCGCGCCCAGGCGCCGCGTGCGCGCATGAAAAGCGCATAGGCCGTGATCAGCAGCGCGATCACCGCCAGCGCGGTCAGGAACGGCAAGGGGATCAGGGGCGCGAAGGCCAGCCGGGTCATTGTCCCGTCCCCAGCCGCTGCAGCAAGGCGGGCGCATGCACCACATCGGTCTTGTAATTGCCGGTGAGCGCGTACATCACCAGATTGATGCCGAAGCGGAAGGCCATTTCGCGCTGGATTTCCCCCCCGGGCGACGGCGTGAAGAGGAAATGGCCGCCCGGATCGATCGCCCAGGCCGAGGCCCAGTCATTGTTGCCGATGATCACCGGCGACACGCCATCACCGCCGCGCGCCGGCGGCGCGCCGTTCTTGGGTGCGGGCGGCAGCGCCTCCACCCAAAGCTGGCCGCCGGCCCAGCGGCCGGGAAAGTCGCGCAGGATATAAAAGGTCTTGGTCAGGACATGATCGGCAGGCAGTTGCTCCAGCGGCGGAAAATCCAGCCCGCCGGTCAGCCGCCGCAGGGTCTCTTCGCCGGGCGAGGAGGGTCCATGCACCGCCCCCAAGGTCAGGTCGCGGGTGTCGAAGAAGATGGTGCCGCCATTGCGCATGAAGTCGGCGATGCGCGACAGCGCCCTGGGGGAAAGATTTTTTTCCCGCGGGTCCATCGGCCAGTAGAGCAGGGGATAGAGCGAGAGATCGTCACGCTCCGGATCCACGCCCACCGGCTCCTGCGGCTCGTAAGACGTGCGGCCCTTGAGCGCCAGGCCCAGGCCCGTCAGTCCTTCCTGGCTGATGGCATCGACATCCGGCAGGCCGGTCTTCACATAAGCCAGACGCGTGTCCAGCGCCGCCCTCATGTTCATGGCGTCGTCGGCGCGGGCCCCGGAAATGGAAACAAGCGGCAGGAACAGCACAAGCGCCGCGGCCGCGCCCAGCCATCTGAGCTTGCGCGGCGTGAAACCGCGCAGCCACAGGGACACAAGGCAATCGAGCAGCAGCAGGACCATGGCGGCCGCCAGCAGATAGGGCTCCAGCACCTTGGCGTGGGTGTTGCCATAGGTCTGCACGCTCCCGCCGCCAAGCGGCGTCAGCCGGTCACCGGCGCGCATCACATTGAGCGCGCTTTCCACTTCATGCGCGCCATAAAGACCCGGCGGATGCTGGGGCGACACGCGGGTGCGGGAGAAATCCCGCGCGGGGATCGGCGCCACCTCGCCGGGTGTCGGCTCGGAATGACCGAAACCGTCCAGCAGCGACACGGGCGGCAGGCTGGTCAGCCCAGCCAGATCGCGCGCCGGCGTGCCCGCCGACAAGGCAAGCAGCCGCTTGAGCATATCCACATAAAGTCCCGACAGCGGCAGGGACGACCAGGTCGGGCTGGCGGTGATGTGGAACAGCACGATCCAGCCCTGACCCACCGCCTGAGCGGTGATCAGCGGCGTGCCGTCGCTGAGTTGCGCCCAGGTGCGGCCCTGCAGTTCGGCAGATGGCTCGGCCAGGATCTGGCGGCTTACGGTTACTTCGGCGGGCGTTTCCAGCCCGTTGAACGGGCTCGATGGTCCGAACGGGGCCAGATGCTGGGGCGCCGACCAGGCCATGGCGCTGCCCAGATAGCGGCCCCCGACCCTTAAGCGCACCGGCACCAGGTCGTCGGAGCCGCCGGCCATGCGATCGCCGGCAAAGCGGATCAGCATGCCGCCTTTGCTGACGAAATCCTTCACCTTGCCCAGATCGTCGCCGGAGATTTTGGCGACATCGGCCAGAAGCAGCACCGAGACATGCTTGTCCAGAAGCTGGGAGATGTTGCCCTTGGCGATCTCGGCATAGGGTGATAGCGCCCGTTCCAGATAATAGATGTCGGAGAGCAGCGGCTGGCCTTCGGAAGCGGCGTTCTCCGATACGATGCCGGCGCTGCGCTGGGCCGCACCCCGGTCGAGCAGCTGGACCGCGCCGGCGCTGTCTTCGCCCGCGATGGCGAGCCTGGTGGTGGCGTTGCGCACTTCCATCGGCAGGGCGATATGGCCGCCCGCCTTGAGGTCGCCGCGGCGGAAGCGGATGCGGGTCGCAGCCAAAGTCTCGCCGCGCGCGCCAATGGCGCCGGTCTCGATCTCCAGCGGCGTGCCGGCTTGCGCACGGATGGCGGTGAGGACAAAGCCGCTGGCGTCGCGCGTCACCGGCAACAGGCCCAGCGCGGTCCGTGCGGGCCCGAACAAGGTCGCCCCGCCATAACGATGGAAGGCATCACGCAGCACTTTGCTCTGGCCGTCTTCCAGCCCGTCGGTGAGCCAGTAGAGCGCGGGCGCGGCCGCGAATTTGAACCGCCCCAGCGCGCGCGCCGCGGCAGTCCGGTCGCCGGGCCATGGCATCGGTTTCAGTTCCTTGGCGATGCGCGCGGCTTCGCCTTCATTCAAAAGGCCCTGGGGGGCGGGTCCGGCGGTGGGAATGATGGCGACCGGGCGGCCTTGGGCGCTGTGCAGCAGATCCGCCATCAGGTCCTGGCGCGCATCCCAGTCCCTGGCCGCGGTCCAGCCATTGTCCACCACCAGAACCAGCGGACCCGCAGCGGCAAGTTTCGGGCTGCGGCCCAGCAGCGGATCGGCCAGGGCGACAATCAGAAGCGCCGCCGCCAGCAGCCGCAGCAGCAGCAGCCACCAGGGTGTCGCGGCCGGCGTCTGTTCTTCATCTTCCAGGCCCCGCAGCAATCGGAGCGGCGGAAACAAAGTGCGGCGCGGCAGGGGCGGGGTGACGCGCAGCAGCCACCACAGGACCGGCAGCGCCACCAGCGCCGCCAGGATCAGCGGTTCGCCAAAGCTCAGGGGAAGGCCGAACAGATTATCCATGACGGTTCGCCCGTGCGCGTGCGGCCATCCCCCGCATCAAACCCCGCCGATGGCGGCATGCAGCGCGATCAGCGAGCCTTGCGGTGCGTGATCGGTGCGATGGGAGGTCGCGGTCCAGCCCAGTTTGGACGCGGCCTCGGCGACGCGCTCGCCATGGGCGATAAACCGTGCGCGATAGGCGCCGCGCACCCGCTCGGCCCGGCCGAAGATTTCGTCTTCCTGTCCCAGCGGCGATTCAAACCGGGTGCGGCCGCTATAGGGAAAATCCTCTTCCGCCGGATCGACGATGCGGACCAGATGGCCTGCCACGCCCATGCGCGACAGCCGCTGCATGGCGTCGAAGGCGCCGTCATCCAGAAAGTCGCTGAACCAGACCAGCTGGTTGCCGCGCCTGAGCGGAGCCGGCGGCGGCAGCGCTTCACTGCCGGGCGCGAACATGGCGCGGCCCATCCGGGTGAGCGCCAGGCGCGAGGCGCTGGCGCCGCCTTCCATGCCGATGAAGCCGACGCGCTCGCCGCCGCGTACCAGAAGCGCGGCCAGGGCCAGCAGCAGGAGATCGGCGCGGGCGCGCTTGGAGACCGCACCTGACTTGAAACTCATGTTGGCGCTGGCATCGCGCCAGAACCAGACCGTCTGGGCGGCTTCCCATTCGCGCTCGCGCACAAAGATGTGCCGCGACTTGGCCGACTGGCGCCAGTCGATGGCGGAAGAGGAATCGTGGCTGGCATAGCGGCGGAACTGCCAGAAGCTTTCACCCATGCCGGCGCGGCGGCGGCCATGCACGCCCAGGCTGACAGAGGCGGCCAGGTGATCGGCTTCCACCATCAAGGGCGGCAAGCCGGCGGACAGACCGTCGGCTTCATGCTGCAGCGTCGAGAATTGGGTCAATTATGGCCTCAAGTAGCGAAGCGATAGGCCATAAGAAAAGGCCTCAAGTGGCGAAGCGGCAGGCCATTAAAAAATCCCTTGTCAAAAGAGATCATGGCAGAGCCGCTCGATCACGCTGGCGGTGGTCGCCCCTTCGGCGCGGGCGGCGAAATTCAAGGCCATGCGGTGGCGCAGCACCGGCCCCGCCAGCGCCACGACATCGTCGGTGGAGGGCGCCAGCCTGCCATCCAGCAGGGCGCGGGCGCGCACCGCCAGCATCAGCGCCTGGCTGGCGCGTGGGCCGGGGCCCCAGGCGATCTGGCCGCGCACCCCGCTGTCATGATCGGAATCCGGCCCACTTCCAATGGGTCTGGCCGCGCGCACCAAGGTGAGGATGGCGTCCATCACCTGTTCGCCCACCGGAATGCGCCGCACCAGGCTCTGGGCTTCCAGAAGATCCTCCGGACCGCAGACCCTGGCCGCGCTTTTTTCTTCACCCATGGTGGTGGCGAGCAGCATGCGGCGCTCGGCCTCCAGATCGGGATAGCCCACGTCTATCTGCAGCAGGAAACGGTCGAGCTGGGCTTCGGGCAGGGGATAGGTGCCCTCCTGCTCCAGCGGATTCTGGGTCGCCAGCACATGGAACAGGCGCGGCAGGTCATGGCGCGCGCCCGCCACCGTGACATGCTTTTCCTGCATCGCCTGCAGCAGCGCCGACTGGGTGCGCGGGCTGGCGCGGTTGATTTCGTCGGCCATCAGAAGCTGGGTGAAGACGGGCCCCCGGATAAAGCGGAAGGCGCGTTCGCCGCTGATGGATTCCTCCATCACCTCGGAGCCGGTGATGTCGGCGGGCATCAGGTCGGGCGTGAACTGCACCCGGCTGGTGTCCAGGCCCATCACGATGCCCAGGCTGTCCACCAGCTTGGTCTTGGCCAGACCCGGCACGCCGATCAGAAGGCCGTGGCCGCCCGCCAGCAAGGTCACCAGGGTCTGCTCGATCACTTCGTCCTGGCCGAAGATCACGGCCTTCAACCCGTCGCGCACCCTGGCGAAGGTGGCGGCCGTGTTCTCAAGCCGCTTGGGCGCTTCGTCCAGTATGTCCACCTTGTTCATGCGAGGAGCGCGCCTTAAGAGCTTGCTGGGATAGGCGTTATGTTGCACCGTTGAGCATTGGCCGTGCAACCCCGGAAATGGCCTTAATATTCAATAGAAATCCATCAATTGTGGCGTCATGACGGCAAGTAAAAACTCCCCCGCCCCAGGCCCGATGGAACCGCTGGCGTGAGCCTGCTGGAAGCCCTGCGCGGGCGGTTGCTGCAGGAACCGCCGGATGTGCGCGAGCATGATGATTATGATCTCGCGCCGGAGCTCAGGCCTGCCAGCTTCGGCGGTGTGAAGGCTGCGGTGCTTTTGCCCATTGTGGCGCGGGCCGAACCCACGCTGCTGTTCACCCGGCGCACCGAAAGCCTGGCGCGGCACAGCGGACAGATCAGCTTTCCCGGCGGGCGCAGCGAAGCGGACGATCTTTCACCGGTGGAGACGGCGCTGCGCGAGACGATGGAGGAGACCGGAATCCCGGCGGGCTTCATCACCGTGGCGGGTTATCTCGACCGCTATCTCACCGGCACCGGCTTCGACATCCAGCCGGTGGTGGGCCTGCTGGCGGAGGGCTTTGCACTGGCGCCGGACCCGCGCGAGGTGGCCAGCGTGTTCGAGGCGCCGCTGGCCTTTCTGCTTGATCCCGCCAATCGCCGGCGCGAGACAAGGCACATCGCCGGCCACGAGCGGCGCTTCTACGCCATCACCTATCAGAGCCATGAAATCTGGGGCGCGACGGCGGCGATCATCGTCGATCTGGCGGCGCGTTTAGATGGTATAAACCTCGCTCATGAAAATTGATCCCGCGCAACATGGTTGGATGACCGCGCCGGAAACGGTGGCGGTGATGAACGCGCTGTGCGAAGCGCGCTTTGTCGGCGGCCCCCGTCGCGCAAAATGGCCAGAAATGACTCTTTGGCGGCTTGGTTCTCTGTTTCCGGCCATTTTGCGCGACAGTGAAAAGAATCGGCGCCGCCATGCGCATTGATCCCGCGCAACATGGTTGGATGACCGCGCCGGAAACGGTGGCGGTGATGAACGCGTTGGGCGAAGCGCGCTTTGTCGGCGGCGCCGTGCGCAATGCGCTTCTGGGAGCAAGTGTGGTGGATGTCGACATTGCCGTGCCGATGCCGCCCAGCGAGGCGCTGATCCGGTTGACCGCCAAGGACATCAAGGTGGTGGAGACGGGGATGGATCACGGCACCGTCACCGCCATCGCCGGCACCCATGCTTTCGAGATCACCTCGCTGCGCCGCGACGTGGAAACCGACGGCCGCCACGCCAAGGTCGTGTTCACCGATGACTGGGCCGAGGATGCGGCGCGGCGCGATTTCACCATCAACGCGCTCTATGCCTCCGCCACCGGCGAGATATTCGACTATGCCACCGGGATGGAAGACTTGATCGCGGGCAAGGTGCGCTTTGTGGGCGACGCGCGCACCCGCATCGCGGAAGACTATCTGCGCGTGCTGCGCCTGTTCCGCTTCCATGCCTGGTACGGCAAGGGCGAAATAGATGCCGAGGGCCTGCGCGCCGCGGCGGGCGCAAAGGACAAGCTCAAAACCCTGTCGGCGGAACGGGTGGCCAAGGAACTGCTGCGGCTTCTGGAGGCCGGCAATCCCGCACCGGTGCTGCGGGTGATGGCGGCGACGGGCATCCTGTCCGAACTTCTGCCGGGCGCGCTGCAACTGCCCCGGCTGGAGCGGCTGACCGAGATCGACGCCGAGAATCTTTTCCCGCGCGATGCGGTGCTGCGGCTGGCGTCGCTGTTGCGGGATGGCGGCGAGGCGGCGCAGGCCACCAGCGACCGGCTGAAGCTTTCCAATGCGGATCGCGCGCGGCTGGAACAGGCGCTTTGCGGAGACGGGATTGCCGCCGGCCTGTCGGCCCGCGATGCCCGGCGGCTGCTCTACCGCATCGGCGCGGCGCGTTTCCGCGACAAGGTCTTGCTGCAATGGGCGTCCGCGCCCAGGACAGCGGTTGCGCTGCCCTGGCGCATGCTGCTCAAGATGGCGGAGAACTGGCAGCGGCCGCGCTTTCCGCTCACCGGACGCGATGTGATGCAGGCCGGCGTGGCGGAAGGTCCGGATGTCGGGCGCATCCTCGCCCATATAGAAGACTGGTGGGTGGACGCCGATTTCGCCCCCGACGAGGGCGCGCTGCGCGACCGGCTGCATCAGGCGATCGCGCAGGATCATCGATGACATTGCAGTTGCTTGATCAGCTGTCCTTGCCGGGCGATCCCGCAAGGCCCAATGAGGATTTCCTGGTCCAGGGCGCCAATGCCGCGCTGGTGATGGACGGCGCAACCCCGTTGGGCGACAGCCTGATGCCGGGACCCAGCGATGCGGCCTGGATTGCGCAGTTTGGGGCGCGCCGGCTGATGGCGCATCTCGAACAGGGCGATGGCGCGCGCAAGGCGCTGCGCGGCGCCCTGGCCGATGCGCAGAAGAGTTTCGAGGCGCTCCGCCGCCATCCGCGGGAAGAGATGTGGCAGACGCCCTGTGCCTCCATGATGCTGGCGGTTGAGATCAACGCAGGTCCGTCTCCCCCTCGTGCGCGTAGCGCACAGGAGGGGGAGGCCGTAGCTGGGCCTCGGACCAGCGAAGGCCGGAGGGGGTCAGAGATAGAATTCTTCTGGTATGGGGATTGCGCCGCACTGTTGAAACAAGGCGACGCGGCGGTGATGGTGGTGGGCGAGACCTTTGACAAGCGCGCCGCCGAAGCGATGCGCGCGCGTGCGGTGGCGAAAGAGAAGAACCTGTCCCCGGCCTCCGGCCTCAGCCGGCCGGAATTCATCGGCACCCTGCGCAGCAGCCGCAACCGCATCAACAGCGGCAATTACTGGCTGTTCAGTCCGGATGCGCGCGCGGCGTCGCATGTCTCGCGTCGGGTGATCAAGATTGCTCCCGGCGCCGTGCTGCTGCTGGCCACGGACGGTTTTCTGGCGCTGGCCAGCGACTATGGGGCCTACAGCGCGGACAGTCTGATGGACGCGGCGCTGTCCAAGGGGCTGGCGGCCCTGGGAGAAGACTTGCGCGCCATCGAGGCTGGCGACATCGGGGGCGACAAATTTCCCCGCTTCAAGAAATCGGACGATGCTACCGCGCTGCTATTGAGGTTGGATTGAGTGCAGAGGCACTCATCATGTCTGTTCCAACGGCAGCGTCAGAACAGACGTGATGAGGCGCGGTAGGCGCTGCTGATTAAGATCAGCTGATGGCTTTTATGACGTCATGTCCGCCATGCCAGATCATGGACAGGGCGACATAGAGAACGATCGCGAGCCCCAGATAGCTGATCCAGCGGAACCGCTCGAGCAGGCGGGCGATGACATTGGCGGCAGCCCCCATCAGCCCCACCGACAGGAGCAGGCCGATGACCAGCACGTCCAGGTGATCGCGCGCCGCGCCCGCCACCGCCAGCACATTGTCCAGCGACATGGAGACGTCGGCCAGCACGATCTGGATGATGGCGCGCCTGAGCGAGGCGTTGACCGCCAGCGGTGCGGCCTCATAGGGCTTGGCATGGGAAATGTCGCGCCAGAAGCGCCAGCACACCCATAACAGCAGGATGCCGCCCGCCAGCGTCAGGCCGATCACCTTCATCAGGGACACGGCGATCACGGCCAGGACCACCCGGAGGCCCACCGCCGCCACCAGGCCCCAGAGAATGACCTTGCCGCGCAGGGCAGGTGGCACCCGGGCCGCCGCCATGCCGATCACCACGGCATTGTCGCCGGCCAGCACGATGTCGATCATCAGCACCTGCCCCAGGGCGATCAGGCCGCCTTGTTCGAACAGGGTCAGGTGCAGGGTCATGCCATCTCCGGAAACCCGCCCGACTTTGGGAAAAGTGAAGTCTGGCGCAGGGCCTCGCCCAGTACCATCGCGGCGGCCTGGGCGACATTCAAGGACCGCAAGCCCGGCAGCAGCGGAATCACCAGCCTGGCGTGCGCCTTCGCATGCACGGCATCCGGCACGCCGGCGCTTTCACGTCCCACCATCAGCGTGTCACCCGCCGCAAAGCCAAAATCGGTATAGGCCCGGTCCCCGCTGGTGGTCAGCAGGACCAGTCTTCCCCGCGAGTTGGCCGGCGCGTTGGCCGAGAAATTGTCATAGAACCGTGCCCAGGATTCGTGACGGCGGATATCGGCCTTCTGCAAATAATCCATCCCGGCGCGGCGGAAATTGCGGTCCGACAGCAGAAATCCACAGGGCTCGATGATATCGACGCCCACGCCCAGACAGGCCCCCAGCCGCATCAGACTCCCCGCATTTTGCGGGATATCGGGCTCATACAGCGCCAGCCGCATGTGTCACGTTTCCTATTGTAATATATGGTTAGGTAATGTAATATACATACAGTATTTAAATATGGATAAGCCATGTCAAAATATGATGCTCTGGGCCGCTTTCTCCAGAATCAAAATGCCGAATATGTGCCTATGACTTTCCGAGAAATCGAGAAGGTGACGGGAACCAAGCTGCCCAATTCGAAGCGATATCCGGCCTGGTGGAGCAACAATGCCTGGAACAACGTGATGACCAAAGTTTGGCTTGAGGCGGGATTTCGGTCGGAACAGATTGATATTGCCCGCGAAAAGCTAGTGTTCCGGCGCGACGCTCACCGACCGAAGAAAATGGAGGAAAATGCCGCCATGTTTGCGCCCTCGCCGAAGAGCAAAGTGAACGACCATCCTATCATCGGCTCGCTAAGGGGCACTTTCACCATCGAACCGGGCTGGGATCTGACAACCCCCGTGCCGGACGCGGATGAACTGGATGGGATGGATGCCGCCATAGACAAAACCGCTGATCTAATTGACGAAGGTCTTCGTGGTGACTCGCGGTGATGCGTCCAATCCTGCTCGATACCTGCGCCATCTTGTGGCTGGTGGCAGATGCTCCGATGGCGGAATCGGCCATGAAAGCTATAGGGGCCGCGGCTCGTACGGACATTCCACTCCAGATTTCGCCGATCACCGCTTGGGAGGTCGGCCTTATGGCCCGCAAAGGGCGGTTTCGGTCCTCGCTCTCGCCCCAGCGCTGGTTTGAACGACTTCGTGGCCTTCCGGGCACGCAACTGTGTGAATTAAGCCCCGAAGTCTTGCTCGCGTCTTCTTTTCTTCCCGGCGAACTTCACGGAGACCCCGCCGACCGCATCATGGCAGCCACAGCCAGGGAGTATAGCTTCACATTGATGACTCGAGACAGGGCGCTGCTGGATTATGCTGGTGAAGGCCATCTGGCTGCCATCGCCTGCTGAATAGCCGGGACGGCCAAGTCGCGGCAGTACAAGGCATTTTCTGCGTCATCGTGCCGCAAGACCCTCGAAAATCGACTCTCTATTTTACCGGCCCAATGAACAAGCGGGTGGGGCCAAAAGGGGGCCTGCCGCGTCACCGCGTCAGTACCGCTGCTGCGCTTGTTTGTGGCAAGAGTTTGAGCACGTTCCTTTCTGTTTTCCTCAAGGGTGGACCCAGTGGCAGCTACGACGAGTGACGCGGGCACGCGACGCGATTTTCTTTATGTGGCGTCGGGCGCGATTGGCGGAGTGGGCCTGGCCGCGATGGCGTGGCCGTTCATCGACCAGATGAATCCATCTTCCGCTACGCTTGCCGCCGGCACCACCGAAATAGATATCTCTCCTATCCAGGCGGGCCAGCAGGTCGTGTTCAAATTCCGCGGCCATCCGCTGTTCGTGCGCCGCCGCACCCCGGCCGAGATCGCCGAGGCCAATGCCGTGCCGGTGAACAGCCTGCCCGATCCGCTGGCCGAAAACGACAATCTGCCCGACAGTGCTCCGGCCACCGACGCCAACCGCGCCACCAAGCCGGAATGGCTGATCCTGGTTGGCGTGTGCACCCATCTGGGCTGCACCCCCACCGTCTCCACGCCGCAGATGCCGGAAGGTGACTATGGCGGCTGGCTCTGCCACTGCCATGGTTCGCAGTACGACACCGCCGGCCGCATCCGCAAAGGCCCCGCACCGCGCAACCTGCAGGTACCGGTTTACAGCTTCCTGTCCGCCACCCGCGTCAAGGTCGGCTAAGGAGAACACGATGTCAGGCCCTTCCACCTACAAGCCCAATTCCGGTTTCGAGCGCTGGCTCGACGCGCGCCTGCCGCTGCCGCGGCTGATGCACGATACGATGCAAACATTCCCGACGCCCCGGAACCTGAACATCTGGTACACCTTCGGCGGCATCCTCACTTTCTGCCTGGGCGTGCAGATCGCCACCGGCATCGTGCTGGCGATGCATTATGTCGCCAATGCGGGGCTCGCCTTCGACAGCGTCGAAAGCATCATGCGCGACGTCAATTACGGCTGGCTGATGCGTTACATGCATTCCAACGGCGCCTCCATGTTCTTTCTCGCCGTCTATATCCACATGTTCCGCGGTCTCTATTACGGCTCCTACAAGGCGCCGCGCGAGCTGATCTGGATCATCGGCGTGCTGATCTATGTGCTGATGATGGCCACCGCCTTCTTCGGGTATGTGCTGCCCTGGGGCCAGATGTCCTTCTGGGGCGCCACCGTCATCACCAACCTGTTTACCGCCATTCCGGTGGTGGGCAACCACATCGCCACCTGGCTGTGGGGTGACTTCGCGGTGGGTGACGCGACCTTGAACCGCTTCTTCTCGCTGCACTATCTGCTGCCCTTCATCATCGCCGGCGTGGTCGGCCTGCACATCTGGGCGCTGCATGTGCCGGGCAACAACAACCCGCTGGGCATCGATGTGAAGAGCCCGCAGGACACGGTGCCCTTCCATCCCTATTACACCGTGAAGGACGCCTTCTACCTGACCCTGTTCGTCATCCTGTTCGCGGTCTTTGTCTTCTATGCCCCGAACTTTTTCGGCAATCCGGACAATTACCAGCAGGCCAATCCGCTGGTGACCCCGCCGGACATCGTGCCGGAATGGTACCTGTTGCCCTTCTACGCCATGCTGCGCTCCATCCCCAACAAGCTGATGGGCGTGATCGTGATGGGCGGCGCCATCGTGACCCTGGTCTTCATCCCCTGGCTCGACACCAGCCGGGTGCGGTCCTGCCGCTTCCGCCCGCTGATGAAGCAGTTCTTCTGGGCCTTCGCGGTGGCCTGCGTGCTGCTGGGCTATTGCGGTTCGCAGAGCGTGGACGCGGCCGTGGCCGGGGTACCCCTGGTGTGGGTGGCGCGTATCGCCTCGCTCTACTACTACGCCTTCTTCTGGTTGATCATGCCGATCGTGGGCCTGATCGAGACGCCCAAGAAAATTCCCGCATCCATCGCGCAATCCGTGCTCGGCGATACCGCCGCGGCACCCGCCGAGTGAGAACCAACATGCGTCTGACGACTGTTTCGCTCGGTACCGTCCTGGCCCTCGGGCTCCTGGCCTCCACCTCGGCCATGGCGCTGGACACCACGCGGCTTGCGCCCAAGGCCGAGTCCTTCTCCTTTGAAGGCCCCTTTGGCACCTATGATCGCGGCGCCCTGCAGCGCGGCTATCAGGTCTACAAGGAAGTCTGCTCGGCCTGCCATTCGGCCCAGCATCTGGCCTTCCACAATCTGGATGAGCCGGGCGGCCCCGAATTCACCGAGGCCCAGGCCCGCGCGCTGGCCGCCGCCGCCAAGGTGCCGGCCGATCCCAATGACAAGGGCGAGACCGTCGACGACAAGGGCGTGCCCCTGATGCGTTCGGCCACCCTGGCCGATCACTTCCCCTCGCCCTTCCCGAACGAACAGGCGGCCCGCGCCAACAATGGCGGGGCGCTGCCGCCTGACCTCTCCATGGTGGTCAAGGCGCGCGAAGGCGGCCCGCAATATGTCTATTCGATCCTGACCGGCTTCGGCGGCCATGTGCCGGCCGGTTTCAAGGTGACCGACGGCAAGTACTACAATCCCTATTTCGAGGGCTGGAACATCTCCATGCCGCCGCCGCTGAAGGACAGCACCGTCACCTATTCCGATGGCACCAAGGCCACGATCGATCAGGAAGCCCATGACGTGGTGACCTTCCTCACCTGGGCCAGCGAACCCAAGATGGAAGAACGCAAGCGCTTCGGCTTTGGCGTGACGGTGTTCCTGATCCTGCTGGCGGGTGTGCTGTACGGCGCTTATCGCAGAGTCTGGAAGGACGCCCACTAAGCGCTGGTCTTTTGTCCGCCGGGTGCGTCGCGTATCGCCTCATGGGCTATTTGCCCACATCGGCTCACGCTCCTGCCCGGACGGCCAAAATCCCTAGCGCTTAGGTGTCACGAAAACGTCGCGGGTGGGGCAAGCTTGCCCCTTGGACCCCACATGTTAAAAGGACGCTCCCCTCAAGGCAGCGCCTTTTTTCATGGCCAAAACAGTTTTAGGCATCATCGGCGGCTCCGGCGTCTATCAGATCGACGGGCTGGAGAACGCCCAGTGGCAGACGGTGAAGAGCCCCTGGGGTGAGCCGTCGGACCAGCTTCTCACCGGAACCTATGCGGGCGTGGACCTGGTGTTCCTGCCGCGCCATGGCCGCGGCCATATCCAGACCCCCAGCAGCGTCAACTACCGCGCCAATATCGATGCCTTGAAGCGCATCGGCGTCACCGATGCGATCAGCGTCTCGGCTTGCGGTTCATTGCGGGAGGTACTGCCGCCCGGCACCTTCGTGATGGCCGACCAGTTCATCGACCGCACCTTTGCCCGCGAGAAGAGCTTCTTCGGACCGGGCTTTGTCGCCCATGTGCCCATGGCCCATCCGGTCTGCCCCAAACTGTCGGGCGCGCTGACCCTGGCGGCCCGGGAGTTGAAGATCGACCACAGCGAAGGGGGCACCTATATCTGCATGGAGGGCCCGCAATTCTCCACCCGGGCGGAAAGCTTTCTCTATCGCAGCTGGGACTGCAGCGTGATCGGCATGACCGCGATGCCGGAAGCCAAGCTGGCGCGCGAGGCCGAGTTGCCCTACGCCATCGTCGGCATGGTGACCGACTATGACTGCTGGCATGACGACCATGAGCATGTGACGGTGGATGCGGTGGTCAAGGTGATGCAGCAGAACGCCGCCAATGCGCGTCGCCTGATCCAGGCGGTGGCGCCCAGGCTGGGGCCGGATCGCCAGCCTTGTCCGCTGGGGGTGGAAACCATGCTGGACATGGCGCTGATCACCGCGCCCGACAAGCGCGATCCGGCGCTGGTGGCGAAACTAGATGCGGTGGCGGGACGGGTGCTGAAAAAGTGAATTGCTGCCCTCATGCTTCGACAAGCTCAGCATGAGGATATTTTCCATTTATCCTCACCCTGAGCTTGTCGAAGGGTGAGGAGCGGTTTGCGTGAGCGAACGAAATGGTCCAGTGGACCATTTCGAGCGACGAACGCCCGTAGCGTAAGCGAAGGGCAGGGAGAGGATGAAGGCAGTGCCCATGGACTACAAAAACGCGATCCGCACCATTCCCGACTATCCCAAGCCGGGCATCATGTTCCGTGACATCACCACGCTGCTCGGCAATCCGCGCGCCTTTCGCCGCGCGGTGGACGAGATGGTGCAGCCCTATGCCGGCATGAAGATCGACAAGGTGGCGGGGCTGGAAGCGCGCGGCTTCATCCTGGGCGGCGCGGTGGCGCACCAGCTTTCGGTGGGCTTCATCCCGTTGCGCAAGAAAGGCAAGCTGCCCCACACCGTGATCGGCGAGGATTATGACCTCGAATATGGCACGGACCGCATCGAGATCCATATCGACGCGCTGGAAAAGGGCGAACGCGTGCTTCTGGTCGATGACCTGATCGCCACCGGCGGCACCGCCTTTGCCGGCATCAAGCTCTTAGAGCGGGCCGGCGCCAATGTGGTGGGCTGCTCCTTTGTAATAGATCTCCCGGACCTTGGCGGCGCCGACAAGCTGCGCGCCATCGGCAAGCCGGTTGCGGCGCTGGTCGCCTTTGAAGGGCATTAAGCGATGCGCCCGCATCGCGATAACAAAGAACCGGCGATGCGCCCGCATCGCGATGACAAAGAACCGGCGATGCGCCCGCATCGCGCTGGAGAAAAGTATTGAAGCTCTACACGAATTCGGCCTCGCCCTTCGGACGCAAGTGCCGGGTGATCGCGCGCGAACTGGGGCTGAAGCTGGAGGAGATACAAACCTCGCCCTTCCAGGACACCCAATTCCGGCGCGTGAATCCGCTGGGCAAGATTCCGGCGCTGGTGCTGGACGATGGTTCGGTGCTGATCGACAGTCCGGTGATCTGCGAATATCTCAACCATGTCGGCGGCGGGAAATTTTTCCCCGGCATGAGCATCTTCCGCAATTCGAGCGGGCGCTGGAAGGCGCTGGGCCTGCAGGCGCTGGGCGATGGATTGGCGGATGCGGCGGTCACCTGGACATTGTTGGGGCGCGCGGATCCGGTGCCCGAAGCCGCGCGCGCGCGCCAGAAGGAAACCATCCTGGCCACGCTGGATGCGCTGGAAAGGGTCAAGTTCGCCAAGGACCCCTCCATCGGGGAAATTTCGGTCGCCTGCGCCATAGGTTATGTCGATTTGCGGCTTGCCGATCTTGATTGGAGGGCGGCGCATCCCAATCTGTCCGGCTGGTATGCGCAATTCTGCGAATATCCGTCCATGAAAGCCACCACGCCGGTGGCGCCATAAGGGTTCCGCAATGAAAATCGGCGGCAAGCATTATCGCTCCGTCTGGCCCATCGGCGAAGACGCGTTCGGCATCATCGACCAGGCCAGGCTGCCGCATGAATTCCAGACCATGACCCTGCGCTCGGCGGACGATGCGGCCGGGGTGATCAATTCCATGCAGACCCGCGGCGCCCCGCTGATCGGCGTGGTCGGGGCTTACGGCCTGGCGCTGGAAATGCGCCGCGACCCGTCGGATGAAAATCTCACACGCGTGCGTGACATGCTGGCCGAGACCCGGCCCACCGCCATCAACCTGCGCTGGGCGCTGGCGCGCATGCGCGACGCGCTGCTGAACCAGCCGCACGGCCAGCGCGCGACAATCGCGTGGAAAGAAGCCGCAAGCATCGCCGACGAAGATGTGGCGATGAACCAGGCGATCGGCCGCAACGGCCTCCAGATCATCCGCGCTCTGGCCGAAAAGAAGAAGGGTGAAAAGCTCAACATCCTCACCCATTGCAACGCCGGCTGGCTGGCGACGGTGGATTACGGCACCGCGCTGGCCCCCATTTATCTCGCCAAGGACGAAGGCATCGACCTGCATGTGTGGGTGGACGAAACCCGGCCGCGCAATCAGGGCGCCTCGCTCACCGCCTTCGAACTGGGCAGCCATGGCGTGTCCCACACCATTCTGGCCGACAATGCCGGCGGCCATTACATGCAGGCCGGCCAGGTCGATATGGTGATCGTGGGCACCGACCGCGTCACCGCCAATGGCGATGTCGCCAACAAGATCGGCACCTATCTGAAGGCGCTGGCGGCCAAGGACAACAACGTGCCCTTCTATGTGGCGCTGCCCAGCGCCACGATCGACTGGACCCTTGAATCCGGCCGCGACATTCCGATCGAGGAACGCTCACCTGACGAAGTGCTGAAAATGGCGGGCCGCCTTCCTGACGGTTCCGTGACAGTGGTGGAAATCGCCGCGCCCGGCTCAGGCGCCGCCAATCCGGGCTTCGACGTCACGCCCGCGCGGCTGGTGACCGGCCTGATCACCGAACGCGGCACTTGCGCCGCCACCCCCGAAGGCTTACGGAGCCTTTTTCCGAAATAGGGTTTTCGCCATGAAGTCCCAATGGTCTGACGCTGAAGCGCAGGAATTCGTCACCCGTTACGCCCCCAAGAACGTCAACGCGGATTTGGCGGTGCGCACCTACACCACGCGCCTGTTGGGCAGCGATCCCAAGATGGTGCTGCATGGCGGTGGCAACACCTCGGTCAAGACCATAGTCAAGGATCAGCTGGGCGAGGATGTGGAGGTGATCTGCATCAAGGGCTCGGGCTGGGACATGGGCGTGATCGAGCCGGCCGGCCTGCCCGCGGTGAAGCTTGAGCCGCTGCGCAAGTTGCGCAAGCTGGACAAGCTGTCCGACGAGGACATGGTCAACTATCAGCGCATCAACCTGCTGGATTCCGGTTCGCCCAATCCGTCGGTGGAAACCCTGCTGCATGCCTTCCTGCCGCACAAATTCATCGACCATGTCCATTCCACCGCCGTGCTGGCGCTGACCGACCAGCCCGACAACAAGGCGCTGGTGCAGGAAGTCTATGGCGACCGCGTCGCTTATGTGCCCTACACCATTCCGGGTTTTGCGCTGGCCAAGTCGGTGGCCGATGTGTTCGACAACAATCCCGGCGTCGAAGGCCTGGTGCTGCTGCAGCACGGCATCTTCACCGTGGGCGACACCGCCCAGCAGGCTTATGGTCGCATGATTGAATTCGTCACCCTGGCGGAGGAGCGGCTGGGCCGCCAGCGCAAGTCGCTGGCCCAGGCCAAATTGCCCCCCAGCATCGCTTCGGTGCCGGAGATCGCACCCATCCTGCGCGGTGCGGTGGCGATCGAGAAGAACCCGATGGCCGGCACCGCCAAGCGCCAGCTGCTGGACTTCCGCACCAACGCCCAGATCCTGAATTACGTGAACGGCGCGGAACTGGCGCGCTACAGCCAGGTCGGCGTGGTGACGCCCGACCACACCATCCGCACCAAGAACTGGCCGGTGATTGTCCCTGCGCCGGAGGCCGGCAAGCTGGACGAATGGGCGAAGGATGTGCGCGAGGCCGTTGACGCCTATGTGGCGCGCTATCACCGCTATTTCGAGGACAACAACGCGAAAAGTCCGGTGAAGAAGAAGGAACTGGACCCGCTGCCGCGCGTGATCCTGGTGCCGGGCGTGGGCATGTTTGGCATCGGCGGCAGCGCCAAGGACGCCGCCATCGCCGCCGACATCGCCGAGAATGCCATCGCCGTGATCACCGATGCCGAAGCGATGGGCGAATATCGCAGCATCAGCGACTATGACATGTTCGAGGTCGAATACTGGTCGCTGGAGCAGGCCAAGCTGGGCAAGTCCAATGAGAAATCGCTGGCCCGCCAGGTTGCGGTGATCACCGGCGGGGGTTCCGGCATCGGGGCTGCCACGGCGCGCGCCATGGCCAGGGAAGGCGCGGAAGTCGCCATCCTCGACCGCGACCTGGAAGCGGCCAAGGCTGTCGCCAGGAAGATCGGCGGCAAGGCGCTGGCGGTGGAATGCGATGTCACCGATCCCAAGAGCGTGCGTGCGGCCTTTGACGCCGTGGTCTCGGCCTTCGGCGGGGTGGACATCGTGGTGTCCAATGCGGGCGCGGCCTGGCAGGGCACCATCGGCAAGGTCGATGACGAGACCCTGCGCAAGTCATTCGAGCTGAACTTCTGGGCCCATCAGGCGGTGGCGCAACAGGCGACCCGCATCATGCAGGCCCAGGGCACCTATGGCTGCCTGCTGTTCAACACCTCCAAGCAGGCGATCAATCCGGGCAAGGATTTCGGGCCCTATGGGCTTCCGAAGGCGGCGACCCTGTTCCTGGTCAAGCAGTATGCGCTGGATCATGGCAAGGACGGCATCCGCGCCAATGCGGTCAATGCCGACCGCATCCGTTCGGGCCTTTTGACCGACGACATGGTGGCGGCGCGGTCCAAGGCGCGCGGGCTTTCGGAGGCCGATTACATGGCCGGCAATCTGCTCAGGCGCGAAGTGACGGCGGAAGACGTGGCGGACGCCTTCGTCTATCTGGCTACCGCCTCCAAGACCACGGCCGCGGTCGTCACCGTGGACGGCGGCAATATCGAGGCGTCACTGCGTTAGCGCAACTGTCATTCCCGGCTGAGCGTTGCACAAGCAACGCGAAGGGAAGGGAACCCAGGTGGTTAGGCCGGACCCAGTCTTTCCGCCTGGATCCCCTTCCCCTCGCGCCGTGTCCATACGCTGTCGCCAGGACCGGCGCTCGGCCGGGGATGACACCTCGGGCATTGTCTTGGCTTGTTATAAGCATCCGTTGCGCTAGGCTGATGCCAAGGCCGTAAAAACAGGCCGGAAGGGGAGGCACCATGCGCATGCATCATGTTGTTTTTGCCGTGCTCACTTTTACCGCCATTGCGGGAACGGGCAATGCCCAACCTCCGGCCATGCCGCCGCCGCATGACCCCAACGACTATCCCAATCCCTACCATGTCGAGGAAGGCTGGGCGAAGCTGGGCCGTCCGTTCGGCGGCGTCTCGGCGGTGGACATGGACCCCGACGGCAAGAGCGTGTGGGTATTCGAGCGTTGCGGCAAATCCGATGACGGCTGCGCCAAGAACAAGACGCTGGATCCGGTGCTGGAATTCGACTCCAGCGGCAAGCTGGTGAGGCACTGGGGCGCCGGCGAGTTTCTTTATCCCCATGGCATCTTCGTCAGCCACGACCGCCATATCTGGCTGGTGGAGGGAACATCCCAAAGCGGCGTGGTGGCCAATGTGATCCGCGAATTCACCGAAGACGGCAAGCTGCTCCGCACCATGGGCAAGAGCGGCACCGCCGGCTATGCCACCGATCGCTTCGATGGCGCCTCCGACGTGCTGGTGGCGCCGGACGGCAGCATCTTTGTCGCCGACGGCCACAGCAACAAGACCAACAACCGGATTTTGAAATACGACCGCAAGGGCAATTTCCTGCTGATGTGGGGCAAGCTGGGTTCGGGACCGGGGGAATTCAACGCGCCCCATGGCCTGGCGATGGACAGGGAGGGCCGGCTTTATGTCGCCGACCGTTCCAACAGCCGCATCCAGATTTTCGACCAGCAGGGCACGTTCCTGGGGGAGTGGCGGCAGTTCGGCCGGCCCAGCGGCATCTTCATCACCAAGGACGACATGATCTATGTCGCGGATTCGCTGTCCAGCGCGCAGAACAATCCCGGCTTCAAGAACGGCATCCGCTGGGGCCATATCAGCGACGGCAAGGTGCTCGGCTTCATTCCCTGGGGCGAGTACAACGCCATCGAGGCGGTGGCGGTGGACAACAAGGGCAACATCTTTGCCGGCTTCACCAATGTCCCGAATTTCCGGAAGTTCGTGAAGAATTAGGTTGCCTCTTTTTCGTCATGGCTCGCTTCATGCGGGCCATCCACACGGTGACAGGGTTATGGATGGCCCGGACAAGCCGGGCCATGACGCGTGGAGCGTGTCAGTTGTTGAACCTGAAATGCATCACATCGCCGTCTTGGACGACGTAATCCTTGCCTTCCAGCCGGAACTTGCCCGCCTCGCGCGCCCCGGCTTCACCCTTGCCGGCGACATAATCGGGATAGGCGATGGTTTCGGCGCGGATATAGCCCTGCTCGAAATCGGTGTGAATCACGCCCGCGGCCTGTGGCCCCTTTGAGCCTTTGGTCACGGTCCAGGCGCGGGCTTCCTTCGGCCCCACGGTGAAGAAGGTGAGAAGTCCCAACAGGTCATAGCCGGTGCGGATCAGGCGGTTGAGGCCCGGCTCTTCCAGTCCCAGGCTCTCCAGGAAATCGGGGCGGTCGGCGGCGGCCATCTGGGCGATCTCTTCCTCAATCTTGGCGCTGATCACCACACTACGCGCGCCCTCGGCCTTGGCCATCGCCTCCACCTTGGCGGAGATGGCATTGCCGGAGCCCGCCGAAGCCTCCTCGACATTGCAGACGTAAAGCACCGGCTTGGCGGTCATCAGGCCCAGCTGGGAATAGGGCCCGCGTTCTTCCGGCGCGAGGTCGGCGCGGCGCGCGGGCTTGCCGTCGCGCAGCAAACTCACCGCCTTCATCATCAGGGCGAGGGCTTCCCTGGCTTCCTTCTCGCCACTGTTGGCCTTCTTCTCCAGCGGCTTGATGCGCTTTTCCAGGCTTTCCAGGTCGGCCAGCATCAGTTCGGTTTCGACGATCTCCGCGTCGGAAATGGGATCGATCTTGCCTTCGACATGGGTGATGTCGCCATCCTCGAAACAGCGCAGCACATGCGCCACCGCGTCCACTTCGCGGATATTGGCCAGGAACTGGTTGCCCAGGCCTTCGCCCTTCGATGCCCCGCGCACCAGCCCCGCGATGTCGACAAAGGTGATGCGGGTGGGAATGATCTCTGCCGAGCCTGCGATTTTCGCCAGCGTCTCCAGCCGCGGGTCGGGCACCGCCACGTCGCCGACATTGGGCTCGATGGTGCAGAAGGGATAGTTGGCCGCCTGCGCCGCCGCGGTCTGGGTGAGGGCGTTGAACAGAGTGGACTTGCCGACATTGGGCAGGCCCACGATTCCGCATTTGAAACCCATTCCGTAAAACTCCTCCATGGCTGGCAGCGCAGCGCGACCCGGCCATCCCTACGTGATCAGTCTTTTGCTTTTGGTTTTGCGGGCTTGAGCAGCAGCGCCACCTTGCTCATGAAACCGGCATCGTCGTCCCTGGCCAGCAGGGGCGCTGCCTCGACCATCGCCATCACCAGCGGCTTCAGCCAGGCGATGTCGTCCTTGCTGAAATTCTGCAGCACATGGCCGGTGACCCTGTCCTTGTCGCCGGGGTGGCCGATGCCCAGCCGCACCCGCCGATAATCCGGCCCCAGGGTCGCGGTGATGGAGCGCAAGCCGTTCTGTCCCGCATCGCCGCCGCCGGTCTTCACCTTGAGCTTGCCCGCGGCCAGATCGATCTCGTCATGGATCACGACCAGGGCCTCCAGCGGCAGCTTGAAGAAGCGCAGCGCCGGACCGATCGAATCGCCGGAGAGGTTCATATAGGTCTGGGGCTTGAGCAAATAGACTTTCCGCCCGCCCAGCGGGCCTTCCGACAAAAGCCCGTCGAACTTGGCTTTCCAGGGGCCGAATTTGTAATGGGCGTGCAGTTCGTCCACGACAATGAAGCCGGCATTGTGCCGGTTCTTCGCGTATTGCGAACCGGGATTGCCCAGCCCTGCGATAAGAAGCGGCGTTTCCATGCCGCCCCCTTCGGCGCTGGATTACTTCTTCGCCGGAGCGGCAGCCGGCTTGGCGCCGGCGGCAGGCGCGGCACCGGCGGCAGGGGCGGCGCCGGCGGCAGGCGCGGCGCCTTCGACGGGCGCGGCTTCGACGGCGGGCGCGGCGGCGGCAGCCGCGGCGGCGCGCTGCTCTTCGATCACGCTGGTGGGCGCGACGACGGAGCAGACGGTGAAGTCACGGCCACGGATCACCGGCTTGACACCTTCGGGCAGGGTCAGCGCGCTGATATGGATGGTCTCGTTGATGTCCAGCCCGGAGACATCCACCTCGATGGTGTTGGGAATCTTCTCGGCCGGGCAAATCAGGCCGATGGAGTGGCGCACGATGTTGAGCACGCCGCCCTTCTTGAGGCCGGGCGAGGTTTCCTGGCCGTTGAAATGCACCGGAATATCCAGACGCACGGTGGCGCCTTCGGCCAGACGCATGAAGTCCACATGCACGGGACGGTCGCTGACCGGGTCCACCTGCACGTCACGCGGGATCACGCGGGTCTTCTTGCCGCCCAGGTCCAGCATGAACAGGGTGGTGAGGAAATGGCCGGCCTCGACATGGCGCTCCAGGGTGCGGCCGTCCACGGCCACATTCTCCGGTTCGCCCTTGCCGCCATAAATGACGCCCGGGATCAGGCCGCGCTCACGCGCCTGGAAGGCCGGGCCCTTGCCCTTGCCCGCACGGGCTTCCACCTTAAGCTCTTGAACCTGCGCCATTTTTCACGATCCTTCGTCGCCCGGAAACGCCCAAAAGGCCCCGGAAAGGCGAGGCTTGTAGCGGAAGGCGGCTTTTCGCGCAACCGGGCGCTTTTGGACGTGCCACGGACCCTTAAACGGGCGCAAGACCTTCTTCGGCCAGCACCTTCTTCACTGCCGGCCGTTCCTGCATGCGGGCGCGATGGGCGCGGGTCAGGGGCAGGTGGTGCGAACCGCCGATGCCGTCGCGTTCCAGCCAGCGGGCGAAGATATACAGATAGGGATCGGCCACGGTGTACTGCTCGCCGCACACCCATGGGCGTCCGTCACGCAGGCGGTCTTCGATCAGGGTCCACAGCGTGGCCAGCGACGACGGCACCTTGGCCCTGATCTCGGCGCGCGCGGCTTCGCTATCGGCCCAACGTTCGGTGCGGAAGACATGGGCGAAGGTGACGTGGATGGTGCTGGCCAGATACAGGTTGAAGGACTGCATCTGGCTATAGGCGAAGAAGTCGTCCGGCTTCAGATGCGCCTCGGGGAAGGTTTCGGCGATCCAGTTCAGGATGGCGGGGTTTTCCGTGAGGGGCCCATGGTCGGTGACCAGCGCCGGCACCCGGCCCTTGGGATTGACCGCCAGATACTCCGGCTTGCGCTGGTCGCCAGCCTTTAAATCCAGCCGCACCGCTTCATAGTCCGCAGCCGTTTCGGCCAGCGCGATATGCGCGGCCAGCGAACAGGCATTGGAACCGTAGAAGAGTTTCAGCATCAGTCGACCAAGGCTCAATCAAAAAGGCTGGAGACGGATGCTTCGTTGTTGATGCGCCGCATCGCCTCGCCCAGTAGCGGCGCGATGGTGATGATGCGCAGGTTGGCGCAGTTCTTCATCTCCGGCGTCGCCTCGATGGAATCGGTCACCACCATGGATTTGAGCTTGGAGTTGCTGATGCGCTCCACCGCCTTGCCAGACAACACGCCATGGGTGATGTAGGCATAGACTTCGGTGGCGCCATTCTGGAGCAACGCGTCGGCGGCATTGCACAGGGTGCCGCCGGAATCCACGATGTCGTCGATCAGGATGCAGGTGCGCCCTTCCACCTCGCCGATGATGTTCATCACTTCCGAGACCCCGGCCTTTTTGCGGCGCTTGTCGACGATGGCGAGGTCGGTGTTGAGACGGGTGGCGAGCGCGCGCGCCCTGACCACGCCGCCCACGTCCGGCGAAATCACCATCGGCTCCTTGTCCTTCAGATTGTCGGCAATATCCTTCACGATCACCGGCATGGCGAACAGATTGTCGGTGGGAATGTCGAAAAACCCCTGGATCTGGCCGGCATGCAGATCCACCGTCAGCACCCGGTTGGCGCCCGCTTCGGTGATCATGTTGGCCACCAGCTTGGCGGAGATGGGCGTGCGGGGACCGACCTTGCGGTCCTGGCGGGCATAGCCGAAATAGGGGATCACCGCGGTGATGCGGCGCGCGCTGGCGCGGCGCAGCGCATCGATGATGATCAAAAGCTCCATCAGGTTATCGTTGGCGGGACAGGAGGTGCTCTGGATGACGAACATGTCCTCACCGCGGACATTTTCGCGGATCTCGACAAAGACCTCGTCGTCGGAAAATCGCCGTACGTCCGCCTTGACGGGGGTCAGCCCAAGATAGGCGCTGATATCGGCAACCAGGGTTTTGTTGGAATTTCCGGCGATGAGGCGCATGCCCCGCGATCCGTTCAGATCCGTCATGCCACGCTCCCGCAAACCCCGTGAACCTTTGATGACGCGCTTTTAGCGGCTGGCCTACGCAACCGCAACCGGCGACTTACCTTTGGCCGCTACTGCCCGTGCGGACGCTGCGCCACTGTCACCCGGTCAACACAATCGCGGAGATTTGCCGTCCATAATCGGGACCATCCGCATGGGTGGTGCGGCGGAAGCTGAAATAGCCATTTGCCGCCGGATAGGTGCAGAGACCTGACATTTCCACCGTCCCGGCGCCTGCCGCGGTGAGGCGATGCGCCACATAACCCGGCAGATCGAAGCGGTAATGGCCCTCCTTATCGGAGGGCACGAAGAAGCGCCGGTTCTTGAGACCGAGTTCCAGGAAGCGGTCGCGGAAGTCCCAACCCACCTCATAATTGGCCTGTGAAATACAGGGGCCGATGACGGCGCTGATCCGGTCCCTGAGCGCGCCCAGCTTTTCCATGCCGTCCAGGGTGGCTTCCAGCACGCCGCGGCCGCCCTCGCCCAGGGCGCCTTTCCAGCCGGCATGGGCGGCGCCGATAACTTTTGCCTGGGGATCGGTCAGAAGCACCGGCGCGCAATCGGCGGTGAGGATGCCCAGCGCCAGGCCCGGCGTGGCGGTGACCATGGCGTCGCCTTCAAGTCTTGCGCCCCAGGCAGGCAGGACATGGACGATGGCGCTGTGGACCTGGGACAGGCTGACCAGCTGTACGTCCGGCGCCAATGCGGCGGCGGCCCGGCGGCGGTTTTCGGCCACGGCCTCGGGCGCATCCCTGGAGCCGGGCCCGCAGTTCAGGGAATCGTAAATCCCGGCGGAGACGCCGCCGTCACGGCCAAAGAAGCCATGCGCGATGCCGGGTGATCTGAGGCTTTCGATTTCCAGCCGGTTCATGGTCCAAAACCTGCCATGCCTCCAAGCGCCGGCGGCGCGAAGGCCAGGACCTTGAACAGCCTGCCCATCTGGTCATTGCCGATCAGCCGCTCGGTGGCAACCAGCAGCTTCTGGGCCTCATCGGGATTGGATTTCATCAATTGCTCGGCGCGCTCCACGATGCCGATATTGGCCAGGAATGCGCCCTGCGTCGCCGGCCCGAATACGGATGCGCCGCCGCGCCGCCCGGCCTGGGCAAGCGCCGCGAAATCCACATGGGCGGAAATATCGTCTTCGCCGGGTTCGGCCAGGGCGTCGGCGAAGCGATGACCGCTCACCGCCTGCAGGGTTTCCGAAAAGCCGCCGGCCTCGCCATAGCCATAATCGATCATCAGCGCCGCGCCGCCGCGTGCGGCGATGGTGCGGGCAATGTCTTCGGCAAGCGCGGTCGCGGCGGGCGAGGCTTCATAAACGCCGCCATCGGGCGCATTGGCGCGGTCGGCGGGGATTGCGGACGGCGGCACCGGCACCGGCGCCAGCGCAAAGGCCAGATCGCCGTTCAGCACCGTCACCATGCGTTCGCACCAGCCACGTTCGGTCTTCACATATTGGCGCAGCGGCAGGGCGTCGAAGAATTCGTTGGCGACCAGGAACAGCGGCCGGTCGGCCAGGCTGTCATCAAACTGGGCCTGCCAGGAAACGTCTGCGCCCAGGCCACGCAGTTTTTCGGCCTGAATCTTCTGCAGCGCGGGGCTGGCCTCCACCAGCACCACCTCCAGGTCGGCGGTGAATTCCGGCGCCACCTGCGCCACCCGCAGGATGTCGGCCATCAGGGTGCCGCGTCCGGGCCCCAGCTCCACCAGCCGCGGATTTTTGGGCGAGCCCTGATCGGCCCAGGCCTGCAGCAGCCAAAGCCCCGCCATCTCGCCGAACATCTGGCTGATTTCCGGTGCGGTGGTGAAATCGCCGCCGGCGCCAAACGGGTCGCGGGTGGCGTAATAGCCTTCCTTCGGATCCAGGAGCGCCATGGTCATGAATTGCGCCACCGACATCGGACCTTGCGCCTCGATGAGGTCGGCGATGCGAGCTCCCAGACTCATATGGCCCCGGAATTTGAAGAACCGGGCCTGCGATAGGCGATCCAGAACAGAAGGCCGGCGCCCAGCCAGACGGGAATGGACAAGGCCATGCCCATTGAGACGGGGCCGATGAACTGGGTGTCAGGCTCGCGGAAGAATTCGCAGATGAAACGGAAGGTGCCATAGCCCAGGAAGAACAGCGCAGAGATCAGGCCGGGGCGTTCCTGGGCGCGGAACACCCGCATCGCGATCTGCAGAATCACGAACAGCACCACGCCTTCGAGCGCGGCTTCGTACAACTGGCTGGGATGGCGCGGCAGCGGGCCGCCGCGCGGAAAGATCATCGCCCAGGGCACGTCGGTCACCCGGCCCCACAATTCGCCGTTCACGAAATTGGCCAGCCGCCCGAAGAACAGGCCGATGGGGGCAAAGGCGCAGGCCAGATCGGCGATCGGCATCATCTTCAGCTTGCGGTGACGGCAGAACAGGCACACCGCGATCACCACGCCCAGCAATCCGCCGTGGAAGGACATGCCGCCTTCCCAGGCGGCGACGATGCGCACGGGATCGGTGAGGAACCCCATCGGAAGCCCGTCGCAGAAGGCGGCATAGTCCGGGGTGACGCTGCACAGGATGGTGCCATAGATCAGCACCCAGCCCAGCCGCCCGCCGACGATCACGCCGAGCGTCGCCCACACCACCAGATCGCCGATATCGTCTTCGGTGGCGGGCGGGCGGCCATTGAAAGGGGGATGCGCCCAAAGCTGCTTCTGCCGCAGCACGCGCAGCACGCCCCACCAGCCCAGCACGATGCCGGCGATATAGCTGAGGGCGTACCAGCGTATTTCCAGCGGCCCCCAGATGTGCAGCAGCACCGGGTCGATATGGGGAAAGGGCAGCAGGGCTTGGACCATAAGGGGCTAGTGTCCCGATTCCGAAATTCGCATGATTGCTATATCGGGCTCCGCGCGAATTTCGGAATCGAAGGACACTAGCAACTTATTGATTCCTAGTGTCGTTTTGGTTTCGAAGTTCGCTTTACGGGCTTGATATCATGACCGTGCGAACTTCGAAACCACGACACTAGGCGCCGGTGCTTCGCGGCTTGTGTCAAGGGAGCGTGGCGGCCATATAGACGGGGCCCTATAAACGGGAAAAGTGGAGGTTTTGATGGCGCAGACCGACAATCCATTCCTGGACGGCGTGGCGAAAGCCTTCACCGACGCCGCCGGCATGGCCCAGAGTGTGCGGGCCGAGATCGACACCTTCGTCCGTCAACGGCTGGAGCGGCTGGTGGCCGACATGGACTTCGTGCCGCGCGAGGAATTCGAAGCGGTCAAGGCGATGGCCGCCAAGGCCCGCGCCGAGAATGAGGCGCTGGCTGCCCGGCTTAAAAAGTTGGAAGACGGAGCCACTTTGGAATCCAAATCAGGCACTTAGGAGTCCTTGCGGGGATTCTTCCACATGTTTCGCCTGGCCTCGCCAAAGCTGTGGAATCTTTCCGCTCGCCGGGGATGAGGACTCGGGGACTCTTGTTTTCTCTAAATCTTGTGCCAGTTTGGACTTCAGCTGCTTCGTTTAGTGGCCGCCAAGCACCTTGGAGTTGTTGCCCATGACCATCACCCAACTGGACGACGAGCCGCTGGACGATCTCCACCCGCTGGACCTCCTGGAACGGACGGTCGAGGCCAATGGCTGGGCTTTCGAG
>DATAWO010000103.1:0-9766 GCA_036267165.1 Rhizomicrobium sp.
GGCAAGGCGCGAATATTTCTTGCGCTCGTAGGGGGTTATCGCCTCTTTCTCAGGCGGAACATTAGCGCAATAATAGGAATAGGCGAGCTCGTCATCATCGCTTTCGCGCACCCGCCCGATGGCGATCCAGAGCTTCCTCCAGAAGCCCAGCTCCGGTTCAGACTGCGCGTGCAGGATGTCGTAGAACAGCTTATAGTGGCGGTATTCGTCGGCGGCGATGCGGCCGGCGATCTCTTTCAGGACCGGCTCTTCGGCGGCGTCGCGGATGGCGGAGTAATAGGAGGAGGTGCCCGATTCCACCACGCAGCGGGCGATCATCTCGCCGCGGCGGGAACCCCGGACCGAGCCATCCTGCTCGGGGGTGAAATGAGCGGGGGTATAGCCCCTGCGGAAACGGGCAAAGGCGTCCTCCAGCTTGAAACCGGGGTCGGCCAATTCCGCCCAGTGTCCCAAGGCCCGGCCGTGCTGGGCCTCCTCCTTGCCCCACTGCTCCAGCGCGGCCAGGGTGCCGGGGCCGGCGTCCGCGAACACCTTCTTGAGATAAGTCACGTAATCGGGGGCATTATACTCGACCAGGGCGGCCGCCTTGACCGCGGCCAGCAGCGTGGGATCGACCCTTGAGGGGTCGAACAGGGACCAATGGATGTCGTCCATGGTCCAACCCTGCTTGTAGACGGGATTGACCGTCATATTGGCTCCCCCGGCGGAACCCGGCTGCTTCGCTGCCGTGTATAGCAAACCCGCAAGGGCCGCCAAAGTGGCGCCGGTTCCAACGTCAACCTGTATACCTGCTAAAAAGCAGCCCGGACGAGTTTCAGGTCATCCACCAGCTGGGAGGCCTTGAGGCGTTCTCCCTCGCTCTTGGCGGCGATTTGGTCGTCCTGGGCGTCGGTAATGCGCTGGTCCAGCACCGCCAGGTCCAGTTCGGTCATGGGGACGGCTTCCTCGGCCAGAACGGTGATTTTGGCCGGGCTGATCTCGGCAAAGCCGCCACGGATGAAATAACGGTCATCACGGCCGTTGACCTGCACGTCGATCATGCCGGCGCGGAGCGTGGTGACCAGCGGCGCATGACCCGCCATCACGCCCAGATAGCCTTCGGTGCCCGGCACGGTGACCATGTCGGCGTCGATCGACAGCAGCAGCCGTTCCGGCGAAATCAGGTCGAACGCGATCTTGCCGGAGGCCGGCACGATGGCGGGCTGGGCGGCCATGGCCGACTGCGCCGTGCTGACCGTGCCAGGACCTTTGCCGTCCAGGGGAGGGGGCTTGGCCATGGCTTAGGCGGCCCTGCTCGTTTCCGCCGCCATCTTCTGGGCCTTGGCCGCGACCTCTTCGATCGCGCCGACCATGTAGAAGGCCTGCTCCGGATACTGGTCGCATTCGCCGTCCACGATGGCCTTGAAGCTCCTGATGGTGTCGGCCAGCTCCACGAACTTGCCGGGCGAGTTGGTGAACTGCTCGGCGACAAAGAAGGGCTGGGACAGGAAGCGGCCTATCTTGCGCGCACGCGCCACCACCAGCTTGTCGTCTTCCGACAGTTCGTCCATGCCCAGGATGGCGATGATGTCCTTCAGCGCCTTGTACTGCTGCAGCACTTCCTGCACCCGGCGGGCGACGGTGTAGTGTTCCTCGCCGATCACCTGCGGGTCCAGAATGCGCGAGGTGGAGTCCAGCGGGTCCACCGCCGGGAAGATGCCCTGGGCGGCGATGTCGCGCGACAGCACGGTGGTGGCGTCCAGATGCGCGAAGGAGGTCGCGGGCGCCGGGTCGGTCAGGTCGTCGGCCGGCACATAGATCGCCTGCACCGAGGTGATCGAACCCTTGTTGGTGGAGGTGATGCGTTCCTGCAGGTTGCCCATTTCGGTCGCCAGGGTGGGCTGGTAACCCACGGCCGAGGGGATACGGCCGAGCAGCGCCGACACTTCCGAACCGGCCTGGGTGAAGCGGAAGATGTTGTCGATGAAGAGCAGCACGTCCTTGCCTTCGACGTCGCGGAAATATTCGGCGACGGAAAGGCCGGTCAGCGCGACGCGGGCGCGCGCGCCCGGCGGCTCGTTCATCTGGCCATAGACCAGAGCGCATTTGGAGCCCGCCGCCGAACCCGCCTTCTTGGGATCGACATTCACGTTGGACTCGATCATCTCATGATAGAGGTCGTTGCCTTCGCGGGTGCGCTCGCCGACGCCGGCCAGCACCGAGTAGCCGCCATAGGCCTTGGCGATGTTATTGATCAGCTCCTGCATGGTCACTGTTTTTCCGACACCGGCGCCGCCGAAAAGGCCGATCTTGCCGCCCTTGGTATAGGGGCAGAGCAGGTCGATGACCTTGATGCCGGTGACCAGAATTTCGGCCGAGCCCGCCTGTTCCGAGAAGGTCGGGGCTTCGCGATGGATCGAAGAGATATGCTCATGGCTGATGGGGCCGGCTTCGTCGATCGGCTCGCCGATCACGTTCATGATGCGGCCCAGCGTGGCGGGGCCGACCGGCACGCGGATGGGGGCGCCGGTGTCGACCACTTCCTGGCCGCGCACCAGGCCTTCGGTGGTGTCCATGGCGATGGCGCGCACGGTATTTTCGCCCAGATGCTGGGCGACTTCGAACACCAGCCGGACGTCCTTGCCGGTCTTGGCGTCCTTGTTCCTGGTCTCCAGCGCGTTGAGGATGGCGGGCAACTCGCCTTCGAACTCCACGTCGACGACGGCGCCGATGATCTGACTGAGCTTGCCTTTGGCGTTGGCCATGATGGTTCTCTCTTTCCTAACTGCTAAACCGCGGCGGCGCCGGAGATGATCTCGATCAGCTCCTTGGTGATCTGCGCCTGGCGGGTACGGTTCATCTGGATGGTGAGGGCTTTGATCAGGTCGCCCGCATTGCGGGTGGCGTTGTCCATCGCCGTCATCTGGGACGCGAAGAAGCCGGCCTGGTTCTCGAGCAGCGCGGTCAGGAGCTGCACCGAGATATTCTGCGGCAGCAGTTCGCCCAGGATGGTCTCCTCGTCCGGCTCATAGTCATAGAAAGGTGCCGGCCCGCCGGAGGTTTCGACCTGGGCGGGGATCAGCTGCAGCACGCGCGGGGTCTGGGTGACCACCGACTTGAACGAGGAATGCACCAGGGTGACGACGTCGTACTCGCCGTTGGCATAGGCTTCCAGCACCTTCTGGGCGATGGGCTTCACCAGCGCGAAGCTGGGGGCCTTGATGCCCACTTCATGGGTTTCCACCAGGCGGTTGGCATAGGTGCGGCGCAGGCCATCGCGGGCCTTGCGGCCGATGGCCATGATCTTGACGTCCTTGCCCTGGGACAGGAGGTCGGCAATCTTCTCGCGCGCGGCACGGACGATGGTGGAGTTGAAACCGCCGGCCAGGCCGCGGTCGGACGTCGCGACGATGACGAGATGACGCCGGTCGCTGCCGGTGCCCGCCAGCAGCAGCGGCGCGGACGGACCCGAAACCCCGGCCGCCAGATTGGCGATCACATTGGCCATGCCGCGGGCGTAAGGTCGCGCCGCCTCGGCGGCAGCTTGCGCGCGGCGCAGCTTCGCCGCCGCCACCATCTGCAGCGCCTTGGTGATCTTCTGCGTGGACTTCACGCTTCCGATCCGGGTTCGCATTTCCTTGACGGATGCCATGGGCGTCCAATCTTCCTTTTAAAAAGCGATCCGTTAGGCGAACGACCTGGACACTTCGTCCAGCGCCTTCTTCAGCATGGCTTCCAGGTCTGGCGTCAGCGCCTTTTCCTTGCGGATGCCTTCCAGGAATTGCGGATAGGAGGCCTTGAGCTTGGAAAGCAGGCCATCCTGGAACGCCTGGACCTTGGTGGTGGGAAAGGGATCCAGATAGCCGCGGGTGCCCGCATAGATCACCGCCACCTGTTCTTCCACCGCGAAGGGCTTGTACTGCGGCTGCTTGAGCAGTTCGGTCAGGCGCTCGCCGCGCGCCAGCATCTTCTGGGTGGAGGCATCGAGGTCGGAGCCGAACTTCGAGAACGCCGCCATCTCGCGATACTGGGCGAGTTCGCCCTTGATCGGGCCGGCGACGGTCTTCATCGCCTTGATCTGGGCCGAGGAGCCTACGCGCGACACTGAGATGCCGACATTCACGGCGGGGCGAATGCCCTGATAGAACAGGTCGGTTTCCAGGAAGATCTGGCCGTCGGTGATCGAGATCACGTTGGTGGGAATGTAGGCCGACACGTCATTGGCCTGGGTTTCGATGACGGGAAGGGCGGTCAGCGAACCGGCGCCATTGTCTTCGTTGAGCTTGGCGGCGCGCTCGAGCAGGCGGGAGTGCAGGTAGAAGACGTCGCCCGGATAGGCTTCGCGGCCCGGCGGGCGGCGCAGCAGCAGAGACATCTGGCGGTAGGCGACGGCCTGTTTGGAAAGATCATCATAGATGATCAGGGCGTGCATGCCGTTGTCGCGGAACCATTCGCCCATGGCGCAGCCGGCGAAGGGCGCCAGGAACTGCAGCGGCGCGGGTTCGGACGCGGTGGCGGCGACGACGATGGTGTAGTCCAGCGCGCCCGCATCGGCGAGGGTCTTGACGATCTGGGCCACCGTCGAGCGCTTCTGGCCGATGGCGACATAGATGCAGTAGAGCTTGGCCTTCTCGTCGGTGCCGGCGTTGACCGCCTTCTGGTTGATGATGGCGTCGATCGCCACCGCGGTCTTGCCGGTCTGGCGGTCGCCGATGATCAGTTCGCGCTGGCCGCGGCCGATCGGGATCAGGGTGTCGATGGCCTTGAGGCCGGTCTGCACCGGTTCATGCACCGACTTGCGCGGAATGATGCCGGGCGCCTTGACGTCGACGCGGCGGCGTTCCGCGGCGCCCTTGATTTCGCCCTTGCCGTCGATGGGATTGCCCAGCGGGTCCACGACGCGGCCCAGCATCGCCTTGCCCACCGGCACTTCGACGATGGCGCCGGTGCGCTTGACGACGTCGCCTTCCTTGATGGTGTTGTCGGAACCGAAAATCACGCAGCCGACATTGTCGGCTTCCAGATTCAGCGCCATGCCTTTGATGCCGCCGGGAAACTCGACCATCTCGCCGGCCTGGACATTGTCGAGGCCATGGACGCGGGCGATACCGTCACCGACGCTGAGCACTTCGCCGACTTCGCTGACCTGCGCTTCGGCGCCGAAATTCTGGATCTCGCGCTTGAGGATGGCGGAGATTTCGGCGGGTTGGATATCCATATTACGGCTCCTTCATTCGTATTCTATTGGCTCACCATGTTCATGGTGAGGAGGCTAATTCCCGCCCTTCGCGAATGCTCGGGGCTGCAAAATCTCTCCGGCCCTCGCTTACGCTCGGGCGCTCGTCGTTCGAAATGGTCCACTGGACCATTTCGTTCGACTTCGTCGAACCACTCCTCACCCCTTCATAGCCGCACGCAGGCCATCCAGCTTGGTGCGAAGCGAAGAATCGATCATGCGCGAACCCACCTTGACGACGAGACCGCCAAGCAGGGTGGGATCGACTTTGGAATGCAGGCGGGGCTCCTTGCCCAGTCCGGACTTGAGCACGGATTTGAGTTCGGCAATTTCGGCGTCACTGAGCTTGCGCGCGGCGGTGACTTCCGCTTCCGTCTCGCCCCGCGAAGTGGCGACCAGATGTTCATAGGCGCCGGTGATCTGGCCCAGCACCCGCAGGCGGCGCTTCTGCGCCAGCAGCAGCACGAATTTCGTGGTCAGCGCATTGGCGCCCATCTTGTCCAGGATGGCCTTCAAGGCCTTGGCCTGGTCCTCGGCGCTGAACACCGGCGAACGCACCAGACGCCGCAGGTCCGGGCTGGCATCGGTGGCGCGGCGCAAGCTCGCCAGATCGGCGCTCACCGCATCCACGACGCCCGCGTCCCGGGCCAGTTCAAACAAAGCGTGGGCGTAACGTTTCGCCAGACCGCCTTCCGCCGATTCCTTTGCCACTCGTGATCCTCTTCCGGCGCAAGACGCGAACGCGCGCCAATCTGCCGGCTGATTGCTGACTAAGCTATTGAATTAGCTGTTGTTTTTTGCACTGACACGAGTCGCCCCGCAAGCGCGGCTGCCAGTTAGCATGGGCGATAACGGCGACGCAATAATGACCACCGGGCCAAGTGTCACAGTTGCTCGGGCGCTGCCTTTTGGCCCGTGAGCCGCGACCCGCAAAGCGGGTGAGCAGGTCCGGTGGACCTGCGAAAGCGGCGAACGCCGCGAGCTTAAGCGAGCGGCTGCTCGGATGACCAAAATTCAGCGTCCGAAATACCTAAATTAGCCGCAGGAAACGGGACAGCCGCAGCTGGCCGAGCCAGCTCGTGGGCATGTGGGCATTGAGGAAGTCATAGGAGCCCAGCATCACATCGGCCCGCGCCATCAGATTCTCGGCCGGGACGAAACCGACCCCGCCTTCCTCCTGCGGCACGCGGCTGTCCAGGGAGTTGTCGCGATTGTCGCCCATGGCGAAAATCGCATTGGCGGGCACGTTATAGACCGGCGTGTCGTCCAGCGGGCCGTCCCAGCCGGCCTTGAAAATGGTGTGGCGGACCCCGCCCGGCAGGGTTTCGGTGAACTTGCCGATTTTATCCCACTGGCCACGGGCATCTTCGACCTTGCCGGTTCCGGCAGCCTCGAGCGGCACCTGCTGGCCGTTTATGGTCAACCGGCCATGCACCATCTGGATGCGGTCGCCGGGAAGGCCGATCACCCGCTTGATCAGGATGGTGCCGGTGTCGCCTGGCTTCCGGAAGATCACGATGTCGCCGCGTGCCGGCATCTTGCCGAACAGGCGCGTTTCGGACGTCGGTCCCAGGCCGTAAGGCAGGGACCAGCGGCTATAGCCATAGGCGAACTTGCTGCCCAACAGCGCGTCGCCGATCTGGAGCGTCGGCTCCATGGAGCCGGAGGGAATATAAAAGGGCTGGGCCACGGCGGTGGTGGCGCACACCGTGAGCAGGATGGCGGCCAGGGGCTCCATCAGCCAGTTGATCAGGCGGCGGGCAAGGGGATGTTTGCGCATGACGCCATTGTCGGCGCGGCCTGCGGGCGCTGACAAGTGGTTTTCGCGTTAATCCTTGACCGCGCCTTGACCTTGGGGGCCCAAAAGCCGATATGCCCGCCTTTAAACCGGCCCCACCCATCTCACCCTCAGGCGAATGATCGAGATTTCACAGGAATTCGGCTTTGACGCGGCCCACTATCTGGGCAACGGCGCAGTGGAAAACCGCCGCCTGCATGGCCATTCCTTTTATGCCGAAGTCATTCTGCGGGGCGAGGCCGATCCCGCCACCGGCTTCCTGCGCGACTTTGGCGAAGTGGACCGGGCGCTCAAGGCCATCCGCGAGGCGCTGGACCACCGGCTCCTGAACGAGATTGAGGAACTGGGCACCCCCACGCTCGAGAACCTCGCCAGGTATATATATGTGCGCGCCAAACAGGCGATGCCGGAAGTGGCGCGGGTGAAGCTGCGCCGGCCGTCTTACGGCCAGACATGTGTATATGAAGGCTGAGATGACCAAAAAGAATCTCCAGCTCGGCCGTCCGGTCACGCTTCCCGCCTCGCCGGAAGAGGCGGAGCTTGATGCGGTGCCCAATCCGCACCAGGACAGCGATTATGTCGTGCGGTTCACCGCGCCGGAATTCACCACGCTTTGTCCTATTACCGGCCAGCCTGATTTCGCGCATTTCGTGATCGACTATGTGCCCGCCAAGGCGATCGTCGAATCCAAATCGCTGAAATTGTTCCTGGCCAGTTTCCGCAATGTCGGCGGTTTTCATGAAGACTGCACACTGAAGATCGGCAAACGCATAAAGGCCGCAATCAAGCCCAAATTCATCCGTGTGGCGGGCTATTGGTATCCGCGCGGCGGCATGCCCATCGATGTGTTCTGGCAGTGGGGAAAATTGCCGCCGGGTGTGTGGCTGCCGGATACGGGTGTTTCGCCTTACCGGGCGCGCGGGTAGTTCCTGCCCGTCGTTTGCGCTCCGGGCGTTCGCCGCGCGAAACGGTCCACCGGACCGTTTCGTAAGACACGGCTCACTATCGAGGCCGCGGCTAAATAAACTGATCCCGGCGTAAAATTTTACCGCGGTCGCGATTGATGGGTCCCCCGGTCAAGCCGGGGGAGGCAAGCTTTTCCAGTTCGCTCCGCGCACAAGAAAAGCTAGCGTACTCCCCAGAACCGGGGAGCACCCGGCTGAGTCGTGTCCGGGGGGACCATGTCGCAGCACGATATGTTTCTGTTAGCCATCGCGCTTGTTGTCATTCTGGCGGTGGTGTTTGCCATTGCGCGTCTGAGGGTGCATCCCTTTCCCGCCCTTGTGGTCGGCTCCCTGGTGTTGGGGGTCTGGACGGGGGCTCCGACCGACCAGGTGTTGAAAAGCTTCCGGGTTGGCTTTGGCGACACGCTCGCCAATGTCGGTGTGCTGCTGGCGCTGGGGGCGATGTTCGGCCAGCTCCTGGCCAGTTCCGGTGGCGCGGAACGTGTGTCCAATGCCCTTCTGAAAGCCGGCGGCACGCGCCTGGTGCCCTGGACCATGTGCGCTGTGGCCATGATCCTGGGACTGCCGTTGTTCTTTGAAGCCGGCGTGGTGCTGATGATGCCCATCATCCTGAATGTGGGGGCGCGGGTCGCCGAGGAACCCGGCGGCCTGAAGGGCAATGCCTATCTGCTGGCGGGCCTGCCGGTTTTCGCCGGCCTTTCGGTGCTGCACGCGCTGGTGCCGCCGCACCCCGGCCCCATGGTGGCGATTGACGCGATGAAGGCCGATCTGGGCGTGACCCTGGTCCTGGGCCTGCTGATGTCGGTTCCGATCGCGATCGTGGCCGGCCCGCTCTACACCTATTGGATCGCGCCGCGCGCCTCCGCCTCGCCGCCGGTGGAACTGGTCGGGCGGCTGACCCACAGGGACAACCAGTTTCGCTCGCCCAGCATCTCCGTCACCCTCCTGACCATCGTGTTTCCCATTTTCCTGATGCTGGGCAGGGCGGCGGCCGATCTTCTCTTGGCGGCCGCTCATCCGGCGCGGGTGGCGTTCGATTTCTTCGGCAACCCGATGGTGGCGCTGCTTCTGGCGGTGGTGCTTTCCATGTTCACGTTCGGGTTTTTCATCGGCAAGGATACCCGCACGGTCGGGCGCCTGCTGGGTGAGGCGCTGCCGCCGATCTCCTCCATCATGCTGATCATCGGCGCCGGCGGGGCGCTCAAGCAGATGCTGATAGACGTAGGCCTGGGCGCGGTGATCGCCCATGCCTCGCAACTGGTCGACCTGTCGCCGCTGCTGCTGGCCTGGTTCACCGCCGTGATCCTGAGGCTGGCCACCGGTTCGGCGACGGTCGCCATCGTCACCGCATCCGGCCTGATGGCGGCCACCGTGACCGCCAACCCACACCTCAGTCCGGCGCTGATGGCGCTGTCCATCGGTTCGGGCTCGCTGTTCTTCTCCCACATCAATGATGCGGGTTTCTGGCTGGTGAAGGAATATATGGGCATGAACCTGCCCAACATGTTCAAGACCTGGTCGGTGCTGGAGACCATCATCGCGGTGATGGGCCTGCTGCTGTGCCTGGGGTTGTCGCTGGTTATTTAGGGAATTTGGTGCTTGTGGCTGTGGCCTCGCGTCGCTGCTACGCTGACGCTCGCGACGCTCGGCATTGCCTATGGCGCGGATCGCGCCTTAGGCAATGGACAAACTTTCATCAGCGTGTCGCGCTGGGCCGCCAGATCGCCGAAGGTAAAGGCGTCGTCACCGGTCTTGCCGTCACCGCCCAGGAAATGCGCGGTGACATGA
>DATAWO010000104.1:0-13637 GCA_036267165.1 Rhizomicrobium sp.
GCGTCGCTGCCCTGAACCTTGTAGCCCAGATTGTGCATGATCTCGGCGATGCCGCTCATGCCGATGCCGCCAATGCCGATGAAATGGATGGCGCCGATGTCGAGCGGAACGCGGGTGGTGACGGGCGTGGCCATTACGCGGCCTCTTTTCGATCAGAAGAGAGGGCCAGATCTTCAACCATGTCGGCCAGCCTGCCGGCCGCGTTCGGCACAGCCAACGCATGGGCGCGCGAAGCGCGCCGCGCCAGGCCCAATGGATCGGCGAAAATCCTGCCCAGCATCTGGGCCAGGCCGTCCGGGGTCAGTGCGGCTTGCGGTACGCACCAGCCGGCATCGGCGCGTGCCAGGATTTCGGCATTGGGGGTCTGGTTGTCATCCAGCGCGCCAGGCAGCGGCACCAGAATGGCGGGCCGGCCGATCGCCATCAGCTCGGCCACCGTGCCGGCGCCGGAGCGGGCGATGACCAGCTGCGCCTCCGCCATGCGCCGGGGCAGGTCGGAAAAGAAGGTTTCGAGCTGGCAGCGGATCTCGGCATTGCGGTAGATCTCCGCTACCCTCTCGATGTCTTCGGCGCGGCATTGCTGCACCACCGACAGGCGCATCTTCAGGTCATGCGGCAGCCGCGTCAGCGACGCCGGCACGATCTCGCTCAAGGCGCGCGCGCCCTGGCTGCCGCCGAACACCAACAGCCGGATCGGCCCGCTGGCCTGCAGCAGACTGTAGGCGGCGCCCCACAGCGCCTCGACCTCGGGCCGGAGCGGATTTCCGGTCAGGACGATCTTGGACACGTCGCGCGGCGCAAAGCGGGCGATCGGGAAAGCCGCCGCCACCTTGCGCACCTGGTTCATCACCAGCCGGTTGGCGCGGCCGACCACGGCATTCTGCTCGATGATGCCGGTGGGAAAGCCGGCGAAATTCGCCGCCAGCATCACCGGCACCGACGGATAGCCGCCAAAGCCGATCACCGCCGCGGGCTTCAGCTTGAGCAGTTTGGCCAGCGCCACGGCAAAACCGGCCGCGATCTTGAACGGCGCCGTCACGGCGTTGAAAGGAGATGACGGCACGGTCTCGATCTTCGCCTTGGGGAAAGCCGTGGCGTAGTTGGCAAAACGGGCATCCGTCATCACCACGATGTCGCGGCCGCGCCGGACCAGTTCGCCGGCCAGCGCCTGGGCGGGGAACAGATGCCCGCCCGTACCGCCCGCGCTGAGCACAATAATATTGGAGGTGGTGACACTCATGCCGCGCTACCCACGAAAAAGCTGGGATCGTCGCGGGTGGCGGGCCGGATCTGCGGCCGCTGGCGCGTCACCGCCAGCGCGAAGCCCATGGTCAGCGCCACGGCGAACAGCGAAGAGCCGCCATAGGAAATGAACGGCAAAGTCATGCCCTTGGCCGGCAGCAGCGACACCGCCACGCCCATATTGATGAAGGCCTGCACCGCAGTGACCACGGCGAGCCCCGCGCCCGCCAGCTGGGCGAAAGGCTCGCGGCTGGCCGCCGCGCGCAGCAACAGCCGGACCGTGAGCAGGCAGAACAGCAGCGCGATCAGGCCGCAGAGCAGAAAGCCGAATTCCTCGCCCGCCACCGCGAAGATGAAGTCGGAATGGGCGTCCGGAATGCGGTATTTGATGGTGCCCGCGCCGGGCCCGACACCGGCAAGACCGCCATGGGCAAAGGCCTTGAGCGCCAGGCCCGCCTGATAGCCGGTGTCGGAGTTGCTGAGGAACTGCTCCACCCGGTGATGCACATGCGGGAAAATTTCATAGGCGGCAAAACCCAGCACGGCCAGCACACCGACGCCGATGCCCACCCAGAGGAAATTGAGCCCCCAGAAGAACAGCATTGCGCCCCACAGGCAGAGCAGGAGGCCGGTCTGGCCCACGTCCGGCTGCTTGATCAGGATCAGCAGCGCGGGCGCCAGCAGCAGGAAAGTCACCAGCGGCTTGGGCATCGCCAGCGGCTGGCGGTCCGCCAGCACGGCGGCGGCGAGGATGGCGAAGCTGGGCTTGAGGAATTCCGAGGGCTGCAGCGCGAAGGGCCCCAGATCCAGTTCGCGGCGCGCGCCCAGAACATCGGTGCCGACAAACAGCACCAGGAACGAGCCGATCAGGGCGCAGGCGAAGGTCACAGCCGCGAGAATCCGGATCTGGCGTGGCGGCAGAAGCGACACGCCGCAGAGGATGGCCACCGCGATGGCGGCGAACACCACCTGGCGAATCGTGTAGCGGAAGTCGCCCGCCGTCAGCGGGCCGCCGGTGATGGCGGGGCGGGCGGCGAAGGCCAGCATCAGCCCGATGCCGGTCAGGGCGATCATGCAGAACAGGGCCACGCGGTCCACCGTGAACCACCAGTTGGCGAAGCCGCTTTTGTCGGAACGGTTCATGATGCGGCTCTCACAAGCTTCGGCAGCCTGGCGACCAGAGTGCGGAAGGCATCGCCCCGCTGCTCGAAATCCTTGAACTGATCGTAGGAGGCGCAGGCCGGCGACAGCAGCACCACCGGCGCCTCGGAGGCGGATGCCGCGGCATCGGCGGCGGCGCTGGTCACCGCGACATCCAGCGTGCCGGACATTTCATAAAGCGCCTTGCCGTCAAGCGTGCGGGCGAACTGGCCGGCGGCCTCGCCGATCAGATAGGCTTTGCGGATGCGGTGGAAGAAAGAGGCGAGCGAGGTGATGCCGCCTTCCTTGGGCTTGCCGCCGGCGATCCAGAAAATGTCGGGATAGACGGCCAGGGCGCGCGCCGTGGCGTCGGCATTGGTGGCCTTGGAATCGTTGATAAAGACCGTGTTGCCGATATGGCCGACATCTTCCATGCGGTGGGCAAGGCCCGGGAAGCTGGCGATCGCCGCCGCGATGGCCTTGGTGTCGGAGACAAAGGGCCTGACCGCGGCATAGGCCAGCGCCGCATTCTGCCAGTTGTGCGTGCCCGGCAGATGGGTGGCGGCGCCCATGTCCATCACCTTGAACGCATGTCCGCCCAGCGCGTCATAAAGCACCCCGTCCACCACGAAAATGCCGCGGCCCAGCACCTTGCCGACCGAAACGGGATGAGCCAGGGCGCCGCCCGCCGCCGAAATCTGGGTGAAGATGGCGGCGGCGTATTCGTCGTCCACCCCGATGGCCACCTGGCCGTCTTTCGCGGTCTGGCGCATCAGCCGTGCCTTGATGGCGGCGTAATTCTGCATGCTGCCATGGCGGTCGATATGGTCGGGCGACAGGTTGGACAGAAGCGCCACGTCCGGCACCAGGTCCGGCGCCAGATCGATCTGGAAGCTGGACATTTCCAGCACATAGATGGTCCTGGCCGAGGGCGGCGACAGCTCGAGCACCGACTTGCCGATATTGCCGCCGATCTGGGTGTCGAAGCCGCAACTGTTCAAGATGTGTCCCACCAGGGCGGTGGTGGTGGACTTGCCATTGGTCCCGGTGATGGCGATCACCGGCGACTTGCCCGGCAGGTCGCGATTGGGGCGGACCTCGCGCGCGAACAGTTCCACATCGCCGATCACCGGCACGTTCGCGTTGTTGGCATGTTCGACCACGCCATGCGGCCTGGGATGGGTCAACGGCACGCCCGGCGACAGGATCACCGCGGCGATCCTCTCCCACGGCCATTCCCGCCAGGGCATGATCTGTGCGCCTTCCTGGCCGCCGAGATCGCGCGCGGTGCTGGAATCGTCCCAGGCGATCACCGCCGTACCCCCGGCCACAAGCGCGCGCACCGCCCCCAACCCCGTGCGGGCGAGGCCGAATACGGCGACGGTCCTGTTGGCGAAGGCTTTGGCGGCGATCATCGGTTCAACGCAGTTTCAGGGTGGCCAGCCCGAGCAGCGCCAGCACCACCGCCACGATCCAGAAACGGATCACGATGGTGGGCTCGGTCCAGCCCAGCTGTTCATAATGGTGATGGATGGGCGCCATCTTGAAGACGCGCTTGCCGGTGAGCTTGAAGGAAACCACCTGCACCACCACCGATACGGTTTCCAGCACGAACAGGCCGCCCACCAGGCCCAGCACGATCTCATGCTTGACCGCGACGGCGACCACGCCCAGCGCGCCGCCCAGCGGCAGCGAACCGGTGTCGCCCATGAAAATCGCGGCAGGCGGGGCGTTGTACCAGAGAAAGCCCAGGCCGGCGCCCACCAGCGCCGCCAGGAACACCGCCAGCTCGCCGGAATATTCGATATAGGGGATCTGCAGATAGGCCGAGAATTTCTCGTTGCCCACCAGATAGACGATCAGGGTGAAGGTGGTGGCGGCGATCATCACCGGCACGATGGCGAGCCCATCCAGCCCGTCGGTGAAATTGACCGCATTGGCGGCGCCGGCGATGACAAAGACGCCGACCACGACAAAGAACAGGCCCAGCGGGATCAGCGCCGCCTTGATGAACGGCACTGCCAGCACGCCCGACAAAACCGGCGTCTCCGACTGCATGATCAGCCAGGTGGCGAAGGCGGCGACGCCGAACTCGATCAGGAGGCGGGCGCGTCCCGACAATCCATCGGAAGTGCGCTTGGTCACTTTATAATAGTCGTCCATGAAGCCCAGCAGGCCATAGCTCGCCGTCACCAGCAGCGCGATCCAGACATAGCGGTTGGAAAGCGCGGCCCATAACAGGGTCGAACCCACCCAGGGGATCAGGATCAAGAGACCGCCCATGGTCGGCGTGCCGGCCTTTTCCAGGATATGGCGCTGCGGCCCGTCGGCGCGGATGGGCTGGCCCTTGCCCTGCTTCACCTTCAGCCAGCGGATCAGCATGGGATTGATCAGGAAGGCGATCAGCAGCGCGGTCACCACCGCCGCGCCGGAACGGAAGGTCAGGTACTTGAACAGGCGGAAGAAGGCGAGCTGGTCGGTATGGGTGAGAAGTGACAGATAATAAAGCATCAGGCTCCCTTCTCTTTGAGAGCTTCTATGATGAGGGACATGCGGGCGCCGTTTGAGCCCTTGACCAGCACGGTATCGCCGGGCGCAAGCTGCGCCAGCAGCTGGGGCAGAAGTGCGGCGGAGGTTTCGGCGTAAGCGCCGCGCGTTTTGACCGGCAGCGCATCCCACAGGGCTTTCATTTGCGCCCCGCTGGCAAAGACCAGGTCCACATTGTTGGCAGCGATGGGCTGGGCCAGGCCCGCATGATGGGCGATGCCGCCCGCGCCCATTTCCAGCATGTCACCCAGAACCGCGATCTTGCGCCCTGATGCATCACCGAGCAACGCCAGCGCCGCCGCCATGGAGGCCGGATTGGCGTTATAGCTTTCATCGATCACGGCGACGCCATTTGCGGTGAAGCGTGCGCCACGGCCCTTCAGCGCGGAGAAATTCCGCAGCGCCGCGGCGGCATTGAGTACATCGCCTTCCAGAAGCGCCACCGCCGTCAGCGCGCCGACCACATTCTGGGCGATATGGGCACCGGGCGCGCCGACAAAACAATCCACGGCGCGGCCCAATATGTCGGCCTTGACCCGCATGCCGTCGCCGTCGGGCGCGAAGGACAGCAGCCTGGATTCGCCGGTAATGCCGAAACCGATGATGCTGGACACCTGCGCCTGGCGGGCGCGGGACTTCAGACGCTCGGCATAGGGGCTGTCGGCCGGGACCAGGGCCGCGCCGCCGGGCAACAGGCCCTCAAAGATTTCCGATTTGGCGTCGGCGATAGAGTCGCAATTGCCGAAGAATTCCAGATGCGCCGGCGCGATGGTGGTGATCATGGCCACATGCGGGCGCACGAAGGAGACGAGATTGCGGATCTCGCCGAAATGATTCATGCCGATTTCGAAAATCCCGAATTCGGCATCGCGCGGCAGCGCCGCGAGCGACAGGGGCACGCCCCAGTGATTGTTGTGGCTGGCGGCGCTGGCATGGGTGCGGCCCAGCGCGTTGCAGGCTACCGCCAAGATTTCCTTGGTGGTGGTCTTGCCCGCGCTGCCGGTGACGGCCAGGATTTTCGCGTTGCTGCGGACGCGCGCGGCGCGCGCCAGATCCTCCAGCCCGCGCTGGGTATGGCCCACGGTGAGCAGCGGGCCCCAAGAATCATCAAAGCCGCCACCCGGCGCATGGCTGACCAGCGCCGCGCCCGCCTTGGCGTCGAAGGCGGCGCGGACGAAATCATGGCCATCGCGATTGTCGCCCTTCAGCGCCACGAACAGGTCGCCTTCCTTGAGCGTGCGGGTATCGATGGAAAGCCCGTCCACGCGGAAGGCCTGGCTTGCCTGGCCCAGGGTGGCGGCTTCGGCTTCGTGATGGGTCCACAGACTCATGCCGCGCGTCCCCCCAGCGCGATGGCCGCGGCCATCGCCTGTTCGCGGTCAGAGAAGGGATGCACCTCGCCATTGATATATTGGCCGGTCTCATGGCCCTTGCCGGCCAGCACCAGCACATCGCCCGTCTTTAAGTCTGCGACAGCCGCACGAATGGCTTGCGCCCGGTCGCCGATCTCGCGCGCGCCGGGTGCCGCCGCCAGGATCTCGCGGCGGATGGCGGCAGGGTCTTCGGTGCGGGGATTGTCGTCGGTGACGATCACATCATCGGCCAGCTTGACGGCGATGGCGCCCATCAGCGGCCGCTTGCCCTTGTCGCGATCGCCGCCGCAGCCGAACACCAGATGCAGGCGGCCGGCGGTGTGCGGGCGCAGCGCCTCCAGCACCTTCTCCAGCGAGTCCGGCGTGTGGGCGTAATCGACATAGACCGGGGCGCCGCTGGCGGCGAGAGCAACCTTCTCCATCCGCCCCGGCGCGCCTTTCAGTCTTTCAAGCGCGGCAAATACCTTGCCGGCATCTTCTCCAAGCCCGATCGCCAGGCCGGCGGCGACCAGCGCATTGGAGGCCTGGAATTCCCCGGCCTGCGGCAGCTCGACATAAAAAATCCGCGTCCCGTAATGCAAGGTCAGCGCCTGGGCGCCGCCGCGGTCCTCGCGGCGGTCAAGACGAATGGTGTCTCCCTTGCGCCCGACGGTGACCAGCTTCAGGCCGCGCGCCTTCGCCGCCTCGATGAAGCGCACCGCATGTTCGGCATCGGCATTGACCACCGCGACGCCACCATCCTTCACCACTTCGGTGAAGAGGCGCAGCTTGGCGGTGAGGTAGTCCTCGAAAGTGGGATGATAATCCATATGGTCGCGGGTGATATTGGTGAAGCCGCAGCCGGATATCGTCACGCCGTCCAGCCGGTGCTGATCCAGGCCATGGCTGGAAGCCTCGATCGCCAGATGGTCCACGCCGTCCTGTTCCAGCCTGGCCAGCAACTCATGAATCTCCACCGGATCCGGCGTGGTGTGAGCCAAAGCCATCTCGCCTTTCGGCCCGACCACGCCCACGGTGCCGAGGCTGGCCGCCGGCCTGCCCAGCGCCGTCCAGATCTCGCGCAGGAAGGCGACGATGGAGGATTTGCCCTTGGTGCCGGTAACGGCGGCGACGATTTCGGGCTGGCCGGTGAAGAACAGGCTGGCCAGGTGGGCGAGGCCCGCGCGGGGATTTTCGTCGGCGATGAAGCGCACGCCCAGCGCCGCCACCTCGTCGGCCAGCGCAGGCGCGCCCAGCACCGCGACCGCGCCGCGCGCCACCGCATCCTTCACAAAGCGCGCGCCATCGGTCTTCGTGCCCGAAAGCGCGGCGAACAGATAACCCGGCTTGACCTTGCGGCTGTCGCTGGTGAGCCCTGTCAGGCCCAGCCCCGCGATTTCCTTGACACCCAACATACCGGCAATTCTTGATTTATGGCCCATTGTCGGCCCGGAATGTGGCGTCATTACGTGCCACCTGAGGCAAGCTTGGTGGGCGGGGCGGTATTGGGCACACCCAAAAGAGGCGCGATGCGCTGGATCACACGGCCCACGGCGGGAGCGGCGGTCCAGCCGGCCAGGGCGAAGCCGGCGGTTTGCTTGGTGCCGTGCGGCTGGTCGAGCAGGATGAACACCAGATAGCGCGGATTGTGCACCGGGAAGACGCCGCAGAAACTGGTGCGCAGGGCGTGCGGGATGTAGCGGCCATGGGGTCCCGGCACCTGGGCGGAGCCGGTCTTGCCGCCCACGTCATAGCCCGGGACGTCGGCGCGCTTGCCCGAGCCGTCGGTCACGACATAGCGCAGTAGGTCGCGCATCGCCAACGACGTTTCCGGCTTGATGATTTGTTCGCCGCGCAGGTCGGTCGCGGACTGTTTGAGGAAGGTGAGCGTGATGCGGCGGCCGCCATTGACCACCTCGGCGGCGGCGGCGGCGAAGCTCAATGGCGCCACCGAGATGCCCTGGCCGAAACCGATGGTGGCGGTCTGGACCTGGCCCCAGTCGGCGACCGGATAAAGTGGACGCGCGGTTTCCGGCAATTCCGTCTTGATCGGCTTGAGCAGGCCCATAGTGCCCAGGAATTCGCGCTGGCGCACGGGGCCCGAACGCAGCGCGATCTGCAACGTGCCGATGTTGGAGGATTGCGCCAGGATATCGCGCGCCGCCAGGGTGGCGGGCATGTGCTCGGCTTCATGGATGGAGAATTTGCCCAGGTGATAGACTTGGCCGATCTGGAAGACCTCATCCAGGCTCTTCAGCGTGTGATCCTCGAGCGCCAGGGTGAAGCTGAAAATCTTGAACACCGAGCCCAGCTCGTAAACGTCCTGGGCCATGATATTGCGGCTGGAATCGCCTTGCGCCTCATGGCGCTGGTTGGGATCAAAGTCGGGCGACGACACCAGGCCCAGCACTTCGCCGGTATTGACGTCCAGCACGATGCCGCCGGCGGCGCGGGCGGTGAAGGTCTCGCGCGCTGTCTCAACCTCATGCGCCAGGATGTACTGCACCCGCATGTCGATGGAGGTTGTGACCTTGCCGCCGGCCGCGGCGCGGATCTGCTTTTCCAGTCCGAGTTCCAGGCCCGAAAGGCCGTTATTGTCGGGATCGGTGACGCCGACCACCTGCGCGGCCATGCGGCCATCGGGATAATAGCGCTTGCCGCCCGGCTCGAACTCAAGCCCGGGCAAGCCCAGATGCATCACCCTGGCTTCGGTATCGGGCGTGATTTGGCGCGCCACCAGCACATAAGGGTGCTTGCTATTGTCGAAAGCGGCGAGCAGCCGGCGTTCATCGGTGCCTGTGGCCTGGGCCAGATCATGCGCGGCTTCCCGCCGGTCCCAGAAAGTCTGCGGGCGGGCATAGAGATCCTTCACCGGCAGGTCGCGCGCCAGAAGCTCGCCATTGCGGTCGACAAGATCGGCGCGGGCGACGGTTTCCGAGGGTGCGCGCCCGGTATCCAGCGACTTCAGCAGGGTGACATGGACAAGGCGGATTCCCACCAGCGCGAAAGCGGCCACACAAAGAACCGCTCCGATAACGATGCGCCGCTGAAAGACCGTGGGTGCCTCGCTCATATCCTCACATGCCGGAATCGGGTGCTGGCGGGCTCGCGGGCACTTCGGCGCTCGCATTATGCACGGGCGTGTTGTTCAGCGGCACCGGATCAGCGCCGCGGCGCGGCAGCTGGTCGAAAGAGGAAAGCTGCGCCGAGGCATTGTCGGCCATGCCCAGCCGCGACTGCGCCAGCTGCTGGATGCGCTCCGGCGAAGCAACGTGCTGCCATTCGGTTTCCAGCACGCCGATGGCGCCGCGTTCCTGGGCGATCCGGCTGTTGACCTGGCCCAGCTGCATGTGCGCCACCCGTGTCTTTTCGGAGATGTGGTAGAGCGCCAGGATCGAAAGCCCCATTAGTGCCACGCAGAAGAAATTCAGGATCCGGACCATGGTCGAACTCCTATGCCGCCAGTTTGAGGCCGGCGCGCAGCTTGGCGGACCGGGCTCTTGGGTTGGACGCAAGTTCTGCCGCCGACGGGATCATCGGACGGGCAGTGAGAAGCTGGAACGCCGCCTTGTGCGCGGGCGCCGATGCCGGCGCGTGGCGCGAAGCGCGGGGCGCCGAGGTCGAGCGCTGCGAAAGGAAGTGCTTGACCATGCGGTCTTCCAGGCTGTGGAACGACACCACCACCAGCCGGCCGTGCGGCGCCAGGATGTTCAGCGCCGCGTCCAGTCCGCGCTCCAGCTCGCCCAACTCGTTATTCACATGGATGCGCAGGGCCTGGAAGGTGCGGGTGGCGGGATGGATGGCAAGACGCAGGGCGGCGGGCCCCTGCGCGTCGGAGACGATGGCCGCCAGTTGTGCGGTGCCGGCGATGGGGCGCGCGGCGATGATGGCGCGGGCGATGCGCCGCGCGTTCTTTTCCTCGCCATAGCGGGCGATGATCTGGGTGAGCGCGCGCTCGTCCGCGCTGTTCACCACATCGGCGGCGCGCATCCCCGACAGACTCATGCGCATGTCGAGCGGGCCGTCTTCGCGGAAGGAAAAGCCGCGCGCCGGCTGGTCGAACTGGAAGGACGACACGCCCAGATCCAGCACTACTCCATCGATTTCTTTGGCATCGCTCTCATGCGTGAATTCGTCCATGCGGGAGAATTCGCCCTGCACCAGGGTCAGCCGGCCGCCGAAGCGCTGCACCAGGGCCTGGCCGCGCGCGATCGCTTCGGGATCGCGGTCGATGCCCAACACCCGGCAATCCGCCGCTTCCAGAATGGCGCTGGCATAGCCGCCGCCGCCAAAGGTGCCGTCGACATAGCGTGCGCCGTCGCGGGGCTCGAGCATCTGAAGCACTTCGTTCAGCATCACGGGGACATGTCCGCTCATGACGCCTCACCGCTCCTGGCGCGTTCCATGCGCGCCTTCACCCGCGCAACGGCTTCCGCCTCGATGGGGGCGTAACGGTCGGCATCCCAGACCTGGAATTTCTGCGCCTTGCCGACAAAGACGATTTTGTCCTTGAGGCCCGCATGCTCGATCATCGTATCGGGAAGACGCACGCGGCCATTCTCGTCGATCGGCAGCGACTGGGTGCGCGCGATCAAGGCGGTGGCTTCGTCGTCAAAGCTCGCGGAAAAAAACGGATCCTGTGTCGCCAGCCGCGCATTGACCACGTCCAGCAGCGACTGGCCGAAGGCGTCCAGCGCCGGATCGATGAAGCTGGGGCAGACGAAAACGCCGGCGGTGTTCTGGGCAACCAGGAGATGGCGATAGGTTGCGGGAATGCAGACCCGCCCCTTGCCGTCGAGCGAACCAGGCACCGTCGAAATAAACGGCTGGACCAACCCGGTCATCGCGTTTCGTACCCCCTGGCCCCGGTGGCCTGGGTCGGCCGGAAAGTCGGCCGTCGGTCAGGCGGGCCATAAGGCCCCTTGGGACGATATGGGATAACATGGGATGATCTGGGCCGTCAAACCAAAAACCCAAATATTTGAGGGGCTTGGCTGGTATTTCAGGTTCCAGCGCCCCCTAGGGCTGGAGTCCAGCGGAACAATTAACGAACATGGTAAGAGTGTGGTGAGACCCGTAAACAAGGCGTTAACGATTGGCAGCGGGAGACAACCGGTGGTTGCGCACCCCAATCCCCTGTTCAGGGACTTCCCAGCGCACAACCGCAAGGTGATTCGACAGGCTGGACATAACGGGCCCGCGCCGCTTCTCTCGCGCGTCAAATGGAGGACGGCATGAAAATCGGATTTATCGGCCTGGGCCGCATGGGTGGTCACGTCGCGGCGAACCTGCTGAAGGCGGGGCATCAGGTGACGGTGTGGAATCGCTCGCAAACACCCGTGCAGGACCTGGTCGCCAAGGGCGCCGTGGCCGCCAAAACGCCGGAAGAGGCGCTTCAGGGCGACGCGGTTTTCTCGATGCTGTCCAACGACCAGGTGATGCGCGAGCTGGGCCTGGCCGGCCCGCTGCTGGAAAAAGCCGCCAAAGGCCTGATCCATGTGAATCTGGTGACCATCTCGGTCGCATTCGCCAAGGAATTGGCGGCGGCGCATCACAAGGCGGGGCTGGCTTACATCTCCGCGCCCGTGTTCGGCCGGCCGGAAATGGCGGAACAGGCCGCGCTGGTACTGGTGGCGGGTGGCGAGGCCACGGCCCTCCACACCATGCAGCCGGTGTTCGACAAGATCGGCGCGCGCACCGTGCCGATGGATGCGCCCGAGAAAGCCAATCTGTTCAAGATCGCCGGCAATTTCATGATCGCGGCGGAACTCGAATCCATTGGCGAGGCCTTTGCCCTGCTGCGCAAGGGCGGCGTGGACCCCAGCCTGTTCCACGACGTGTTGAGCGGGCGGCTGTTCACCGGCGCGGTGTTCAAGGCCTATGGCACCATGATCCTGAACCGCACGTACGAACCGGCGGGCTTTGCCCTGACCTTGGGCCTGAAGGACATCAATCTGGCGCGTTCGGCCGCCGAAGGGCTGGGCGTCACCATGCCCACCGCCGAACTGCTCAAAAAGCATTATGACGAGGCCATTACCTGGGGCTGGCAGGATCGCGACTGGGCGGCGATCGGTGAAGTGCCGGCGAGGAAAGCCGGCGTGTGAGGCTCGACCGCTTCATCGAGGCGCAGGCGCCGGTCTATGCCCAGGCGCTGGCCGAACTGCGCGCCGGCCGCAAAGCAAGCCACTGGATGTGGTTCATCTTCCCGCAGGTCGCGGGGCTGGGAGAAAGCGCGATGTCGCGCGCCTATGCCATCCAGTCGCTGGCGGAAGCGCGCGCCTATCTGGCCCACCCCGTGCTGGGCGCGCGGTTGCGCGAATGCTGCCAGGCGGTGATGAACCTGCGGGGCCAGAGCGCGCACGACATTTTCGGTTCGATTGACGAAATGAAATTCCGCTCCTGCCTGACGCTGTTCGCGGAGGCCGATCACGACGAAGTGCTGTTCTTCAATCTGCTGGAAACATATTTCGACGGCGACGCCGACGAGGCGACGCTGGAACTGCTGGCCCATGAAGAATAGGCAGCAGTGGTGCTAGCAAAACTGCATAAAGCGATTTTCGCGATTGCGCTTTTCGGAACAGTCACCAGTCTAAGTATCGGGCTTGGTGAGGTATTCTCCGCGTCCAACGGCCCCATGATTGCAGATCCCGCGAAGGGTTTGGTCGTTCCGTTTAATGATCATGGCACCACCGTCTATATAAGCCGTGTTCAAGATGCTTGGCTCAACGGGGCGTGGTGGGTTTACTTTCCCTGCTTCATTTATGCATGGATCAGCATCGCCTATCCTAAGTGGCGGAAATGGCGGGACGCTGGTGGGACGAAGATTTGAGATCATGCCGAAATACCAGCAAACCGATTCCTTGAGATTGCAGAAGCCACTCTAGGCTCGAGCGCCGCATTCCGCGGCGCGACCCTCAGCATCCGACAGCTTCCTTCCCCCTTCGGCGCGAAGCGCCAGGAAGGGGGAAGGTGTCATAGCGAAGTGTCGGCGGAGCCGACCTGAGCTGTGACGGATGAGGGTCAAAAAAAATAAAGTGTCAGATGGCCTGTAAGCCGGATTCTGTACCACTTGCGTGGTGGTGACCATTCCTCTGGGATGGGTGTCGCCACCCACCTCACGCGACCGACCCGGACGGCGATGCGAAAAACATCACGTGCCGTCCCTATTTGGTCTTGCTCCCGGTGGGGCTTGCCTTGCCACCTCTGTTGCCAGAGACGCGGTGCGCTCTTACCGCACCATTTCAACCTTGCCGCGGCTTTAGGCCGGTAGGCGGTGTCATTTCTGTGGCGCTATCCCTGGGGTCGCCCCCGCCGGATGTTATCCGGCACCGTCTTTCCGTGGAGCCCGGACTTTCC
>DATAWO010000105.1:0-9044 GCA_036267165.1 Rhizomicrobium sp.
ATTCATACTTCTCTACGGCGATCTGCGCCTTGTCATTCGGTCCCATGGGGCGGGGCAATCTGCCGGTGAGCCATTATATTGCGGGGATAAAGGCGGCTCTGGCCGCCTGGCCTTCATTCAATGATGCTTTCTGGATGGAAGAGTCTTCGTCGCCATGGCGCTCGATCCCGACGGGCGCCGGTTCCGCTTCATAAGCTCCAATGCCTTGCACCGCGTCGCGACGGGAATAGTGGACAAGGCCCATGTGACGGCGGTGATAAAACGTCCGTTCGCGCCGGCACTCCGCTCGCCCGAGCTGGTATTTCTCAAAAGGGACGGCACGGCGCGGATGGCCGTGCCGATGAGCGGCCTCAATTCCCCGGTGGCTGGTCGGTCTGGAAATAATGGACCTGACCTTCCTTGCTGCGCGGCGTTATTGCCATGCGGATGCTTCTGCCGGTGTTGGGGCAGCTTGTGGCGCGGTGCCAGCGTTCTTCATCGGCGTTGATCAGGTCGCCATATTCGCCATGCACGATGCCCTCGCCCGAGATTCGCGCGCAGACATTGCCCCAAACATTCAGCCAGACCTCCTGCATGTTCTCGTGGAAATGGCCCCAGCTGGTCGAGGGCGGCAACTCCGTCAGGGGCGGACCTATGTTGAGGTTCGATGAGGTGTGGCCGTCATAGAGGAAGCGCTCGCCCTTGCGGTCCGACGCGCCATACTCATCGACATTGAAGAACGGCATATTGAAAGAGTCATAGCCGCCGGTCGAGGTGATCTTGGCCTTGACATATCTGTAGCCGGGAATCGGCGTCGGGGTTTCGTTTTCCGGATAGGACGGCGCCTGGCCGGCCGGCGTGGTGATGTAGAACACCACCGGCTCGGCGCCGACCGTCTCCAGGCAATAGGACAGGCGCGGCGCCACATTGAACACCCAGCCCTTGGGCAGGACCTTGGGCTCCTGCCCGTCGATGGTGACCTTGAGCTGGCCGCTATAGACCCAGCCCCAGGCGCGGTCATCGGCATAGAACAGGCACTTGGTCTTGTCGCCCGGCGCCATCTGGACATAGCGGCCGTCGAAGTCGCGGTTCAGCAGAACTTTCTGTTCCCAGCGCTGTTGGCCCGCATGCGCCTTCAGCACATCGGCGATGTGCCAGATCGGCTTATTGATCTTGTTGTAGGGCGTTTCCGGCGTCTTCTGCGCCGCCCAGACGATTCGGGTGGGGCCGCGCTCGCCGGCCGCCAGGGACCACCAGTTGGCCTGGGGCGCCTGCGCCCCGTCCTGCGCCATGGCGGCGGTCGCGCCCAAGCTAAGCGCCAATGCGAGCAAGGCCTGTGATTTCATGCATGTCTCCCGTTTCTACGGCCGCTTTTTTCGGACGGTACGGCGATCGATATCCGGCGACAAGTATGCCGGATGCGCCAGGCAATCGTAAAAATTACGCAGACGCCAAGAAAACCCAAAGCCCGGCAAGCAATCGCCGCATCTTTCTGCTAGGGAACAACAATCCACCAGAAGGGCCGGGCGGCAATGGACAAGGCGACAACAGGCACCAGACCGCGCCTGGCATTTTCCCCCTACCAGAAATTCGTCATCGCCATGCTGGCGTTCCTGCAGTTCAGCATCATCCTGGACTTCATGATCATCTCGCCGCTGGGCGCGATGATGATGCCGACCCTGCATATCAGCCCGGCGCAGTTCGGGCTGGCGGTTTCCTGCTATGCCTTCAGCGCCGGGGCATCGGGCCTGCTGGCCGCGGGCTTCGCCGACCGCTTTGACCGCAAGCGCCTGCTGCTTTTCTTCTACGCCGGCTTCATGCTGGGCACGCTGCTCTGCGCCCTGGCCCAGACCTATCCCATGCTGCTGGTGGCCCGCATCGTCACCGGACTGTTCGGGGGCGTGATCGGCTCGGTGGTGCTGGCCATCGCCACCGACCTGTTCCCGCTGGAGATGCGCGGCCGGGTGATGGGCTTCATCCAGACCGCCTTCGCCGCCAGCCAGGTGCTGGGCCTGCCCGCCGGGCTCTATTTCGCCAACCGCTGGGACTGGCACGCCCCCTTCTGGGCGATCATCGCGGTGGCGGTGCCGGCGGGCCTGGTCATCGCCTTCTTCATGAAGCCGGTGGCGGCGCACCTGACGCTGAAACAGGAGCACAGCCCCTTCATGCACCTAGCCCACACCATCGGGGAGCCGCGCTACCGGCTGGCCTTCATCCTGGCCATGCTGCTGCCCACCGGCGGCTATATGCTGATGCCTTTCGGCACCGCCTATATCGTGGACAATATCGGTCTTTCATTCGCCGCCCTGCCCACCATTTACCTGGTCACCGGGCTTTTCACCGTCTTCGTCGGGCCGCTGGTGGGCAAGGCCAGCGACAGTTTCGGCAAGTTCAACACCTTCTGCTTCGGCAGCCTGCTCACCATCGTGATGGTGGCGATCTGGACCAATCTGGGGAGAGCCGGCCTCGCCACCGTGATCGTCGTCAATGTGCTGATGTTCATCGGCATCTTCTCGCGCATGATCCCGTCCTCGGCGCTGTTCTCGGCCATCCCCGAAGTCACCAAACGCGGCGCCTTCAACGCCATCAATTCCTCGCTGCAGCAGGCCGCGGGCGGGGTCTCGGCCGCCATCGCCGGCGCGGTGATCATCCAGACGCCCAGCGGGGCGCTGGGGCACTTCAACTGGCTGGGCTATATCGTGATGGGGATCGCGCTGATCTCGGCGACCCTGATGTATTTCGTGCACAGGCAGGTGCCCGAACCGCCGCCGCGGCTTTAGACACGGCCTGTCTCATGACCGAGCCGTTCGAGCAGGCCTATAACGACGCGCTGGCGCACCATCGCCAGGGGCGGCTGGCGGACGCCGACCGGCTTTATGCCCAGGCCGTGGCGCTCAAGCCCGACCTGGTGGAGGCGCACAACAATCGCGGCGCCATCCGCCAGTTGGCTGGGGACTGGGCGGGCGCGCTGTCCTGTTACGACGCCGCCATCCGTTTCCGCCCCGGCTATGCCGAGGCGCTGGCCAATCGCGGCAATGTGTTGATCCAGCTGCGCCGCTATGACGCGGCGCTGGCCAGTTTCGAGCGCGCGCTGGCGCTCACGCCTGGCCGCGCCAGTGCGCTGAACGGGCGCGCCGGGGTGCTGTTCAAGCTCAAGCGCTTCGAGCAGGCGCTGGCGGCCTATGAGCAGTTGCGCGCCGCCGATCCCGCCAATCCTTACGCGTTGGGCGGCATGCTGATCGCGGCCATGAACCTGTGCGACTGGAAGACGGTTGAACGCATCGCGCCCGAGGTGCGCCAGGGCATCGTGGACGGCACGGCGGTGGTCGCGCCGTTTCCGTTCCTGGGCCTTAGCGACGACAAGGCGCTGCAGTTGAAATGCGCCCGGAACGCCATCGCCGAGCTGGGGCTGCAGCCCGTGCCGCCGCTTTGGCGGGGCGAGCGTTACGCCCATGATCGCATCCGGCTGGCCTATATCTCGTCGGACTTCTGCCAGCATCCGGTGCCGCTGCTGATCGCGCGCCTGATCGAGAGCCATGACCGCGAGCATTTCGAGGTTCTGGGATTTTCCACCGGCTTGAACGACAACAGCCCCATCCGGGCGCGCATCGAAAAGGCCTTCGACCGCTTCCATGACGTGCAGGGACAGACGCCCGCGGCCATCGCGCGGCGCCTGCGGGAAGACGAAGTGGACATTCTGGTGGACCTGACCGGCCATACCGAGGGCGATCATTTCGAGATATTGAACAGGCGGCCCTGCCCCATCCAGGTGAACTGGCTGGGCTATCCCGGCACGAGCGGCGCGGCGTCGCTGGATTACATCCTGGCCGATCCGATCGTCGCCCCCCCCGAGCACGCGCCCTTCTTCCGCGAACAGATCGTCCAGCTTCCCGACTGTTATTTTCCCACCAGCTATGGCGCGCCTGCCGCCCCGCCCAGCCGCGCCGAAGCCGGACTGCCGCCGTTGCCTAGCGACGGCGTAGGCAACGGTTTTGTCTTTTGCAGCTTCAACAACAGCTGGAAGATCACCCGCGCGATGTTCGACGTCTGGATGCGGCTGCTGGCGGGCGTACCCGGAAGCGTTCTCTGGCTGCTGGAATCCAGCACGGGCTTTCGCGACAACCTGCGCCGCGAGGCAGGCGCGCGGGCCATCGCGCCCGAACGGCTGGTCTTTGCCCCGCGCGTCAGCCCAGACGTCAACCTGGCGCGGCTGGCGCGGGCGGACCTGGTGCTCGACACCAGCCCCTATAACGGCCACATGACCACCAGTGACGCGCTATGGGCCGGCGTGCCGCTGGTGACCTTGGCGGGCCAGGCCTTCGCTGGCCGGGTCGCCATGAGCCAGCTTTCCGCCATCGGAATGGGCGAACTGGTGATCCACAGTCTTGTCGATTATGAGGCGCTGGCGCTGAAGCTGGCCTGCGATCCGGCGCTGCTGAAAGCCACACGCGAGAAGCTTGCCCGGAGCCGCAATCTGGCGCCGCTGTTCGACACCGCCCGCATGGTGCAGACTGTTGAGAGCGCCTTCGCCACCATGCTCGAGATCCACAACAAGGGCGAAGCGCCGCGCGGCTTCCGCGTGGGGGACAGATGAGATGAACGATTATGTCGGCGTGATACCGGCCGCGGGGCTTGCCAGCCGCCTGGGGCCGCTGGGCTATCCCAAGGAGCTTTTGCCCATCACCTATGTCGCCGGAGACGGCGGGCATCTGCGCCCCATGCCGGTGATCGAAACCTCATTCCGCCAGTTGCGCGACGCGGATGTCGGCCGCGCCCTGGTGATCACATCCGACCGCAAGCCCGAGCTGATGCAGTATCTGGGCAATGGCGGGGGCATCGGACTCGACCTCGCCTTCCTGCAGCAGGCGCGCGCCGATGGCCTGGCGGCAGCGGTGGCGCTGGCGCTGCCCTGGACCCATGGTGCCAATGCCTGCCTGCTGTTGCCCGACACCATCGTGCGCCCGGAAACCGCGCTGCGAGAGGCGCGTGCGCTGTTCGAGGCGTCGGAGGCCGACCTGGTGCTGGGCGTATTGCCCACCGAAAAGCCTAAGGAACTGGGACCCGTGCGGTTCGACCGGCAGATGCGGGTGATCGAGGTGCAGGACAAACCGGCCGGGACCGATCTCAACAACAGCTGGGGCATGGCCATCTGGGGACGCCACTTTGGCGAATTGCTGGAGCGCGCCGTGAAGCAGAATGGCGGCCAGACGCTGGGCGCGGTGTTCCAGCAGGCGGTGGACCACGGCCTGAATGTCATGGCCGCATGGTTTCCGGATGGCGCCTTTTATGACGTGGGCACGCCCAAGGGACTGGCCGAAGCCCTGCCCCAATTCCTGAAAGGGTTATAGGTCACCACTTCGCCGCAATTGGGAACGGAACACTTTCCCGGCCCGCCGATTTCCTTGAGCGGGATCGGGGGTGAGCCCATTGGAGAGTTCCATGTACAAGTCCTCATTCCTGATTCTCGGCGCCGCGCTTCTGGCCGGTGCGACCGCAATGCCCGCGCACGCGATGGTGCATCAGATCGGCTCGGTCAATGTTTCAAGCGACCACTACACCAATGTGAGCTGGGAGCATTTCGAAGGCCCGGTGGTCCGCCTGCGCATGGTGGCTGAGGGCGACACCATCGACTGCGACCATGTCGCCGTTACCTATTATGACGGCACCACGCATAACGTGTTCTCGGGCACCATGGTGAAGGATTCGATCGAGACCATCACCTTCCCCGAAGGCGACAGCCGTATCCGTTACGTGGATTTCGCCTGCAAGGCCGCGGCCGTGGATGGCGCGCGCATCGCGCTGTCATCGGTGTCGGAAGGCTGGGATGGTGACAGATGGGCCCGTGAGCCGCATGTGACGACCTATGAGGCCGATGCGCCGGTGGTGACCCGCTAGGCGCGGATACTACCTGCCGCCGGGACGGGAGCGGTCGAGCAAGCCGGCGGCCGATATTTCTGCGGCTGCCTTGCGCGACTTGGCGTGACGGCGTCTTTTGGCTTTCTTTCTTGCCTTGTTTCCACGCGCTGCCATTCAAATCTTCCTTATCAATCCGGACGTTCCGGCTTATCATGAACGCGTTCAAACCCGGCAGCTTTCGCCGCCAGGCTTTCGCGCGAGTAGCCCCTGCTAGTGGGCGCGGTTGTGATCATCCCGGTAGTTCATATCCCGGTAGTTCTGCTGATTGTGGCTGCGATAGGCCACGGCATCGGCTTTGTGGCTCCAGCGGTGGTACCGGTGGTGATTGTCCTGATAGCCATCACGGTAACCCACCGACACGTTTCCGAAATTCACGTGCACGGCGGCCTGTGCCACCGTCGGAATGGCGACAGCGGCAGTCAGGAGCGCAAATGAGCAAATGCGCCGAAAGTTCTTGAAGGTCTTGTTCATTGGTATCTCCTTGGAAGAAAGGCGCCGGTTTTGCCAGCGCCTTGTCCGGTTCAGCTTTTCGCGCCTTCAGTGCCCGGGCTTTTGGTGCCGGTGGCTTCCGGCGCCTTGGTCGCGTCCGGCGTCTGGGCCTGCTGTTCGCCCTGGCGCTGCTGCTGGTCGTTCAGCTTCTGCGTGCTGGGCTGGTTCTGCTGACCGGATTTGTTCTGCGGATCGATATTCATTGTGTATCCTTAAGGGCGGAGAACCCGCCCACATCAACAACCCCCCGTGCAGGGCCGGCGTTCCAACGGCGGCCGGCCTATAAATTCTCCATTGGCCCTTGCTAACGAGGGTGATCACGAGAATGGCTCAGCGCTGCCCGGTCCCACGATTAGGCTATGGCCCAACTACGTGGTATAAAGCGGTTTCGCCCGGCCGTTTCGCGTCTTGCATGTCCGGCCTTGGCCGCGTCCGGAGAATGGCCGGCGGCGAAATACAGTCACGGGACAGCCCAATGGAAAATTACTTGATGGCTGACGCACCGGCCTTTGCGGCCGGCACCTCTCTGTGAACCATTCCAGGAGCGTAGCGCCGGAAAAGCCGGGTGATCTGGAACTGAGTGCCCGCGTCGCCAGCCTTCAGCAACTGCTGGAACAGGCTGGGCTCGATGCAAAGGCTCAGATCGTGGCAGCCCAGATTCAAGGCGTGCTGATGATCGAAATTCATCATCGCATGAAAAACATGCTGTCAATCGTGACGGCAATCGTCCGGCAAAGCCTGCGATCGGCCGGCAGCATCGGGGACGCGGAAGCGGGGATTTGCGCCCGCCTGATGGCCATGGCGAAGGCGCATGATTTTTTGTTGGCCGCCAACGAGAAGTCCGCAAGCCTGATCAGTGTGGTCCGCGCCGCCGTTGAACAGCACGATACATCCTTCAGCCGCATCATCGTCCGGGGGGATGACATTGACATCGGCCCTTCTTCGATCCTCCCGCTTACGCTGGCCCTCAATGAACTATGCACCAACGCGACGAAATATGGCGCGCTCTCCAACGAGGCAGGCAGCGTCGCTGTAGGATGGACCCTGGATGATGCCGGCAGATCGGTTCGCTTCAAATGGATTGAGAGCGGTGGTCCGGCCGTCAACGCACCCGGCGCGAAAAGTCTTGGAACCCGCCTCATTGAGGATGCCCTCCCCCGGCAACTGGGCGGCCAGGCGCGCCTGGTTTTCCATGGCACCGGCGTGGAATTTGAGCTCGTGGTCCCGCGGGACCGCCTGACCAACACATAACATCCAGCAGAAAGTCGAGCCTTGCGATGCAGAACCACCCGACCACCATCGAGCGCGCATTCGATCTCGCACGAAGCGGCCGATTTGCAACACTAACATCGATCCGGAAGCAACTGAGGCTGGAAGGATATCAGGAAAAGAGCGAGCTTCGGGGACCGGCGCTTTACCATCAACTGAGATCGCTGATCCATGAGGGTGCCGCCATCAGCCTGGCGGAGGATCGGGGTTAAGGTTCTTCAACCGCGGTTTGCGCAATTTCCTGAGCGCCCTCTTCGACTGCGCTCAACACTTCGCGCGGATCCGTCTTTGCAGCCATTTGTTCCGCCTCAAGGTCGCGGCGGTCCCTGACGCCGGGGCTGTCGCGACGAAGCTCTTCAAGCAGTTCGATGATCTTCCGGGTCTTCTGTTCGGTTAAGAGCGTTGCTTCGAGTGTCATCTGCTCGCGCAGGTTCGCAAACCTGTCAGCGCGGCTCTGGCTGGTGAGGATCATCACGGCAATAACAAGGGCAATGACCGTGAGAAACAGTTCCATCCATGCGAACGGCGGCGGATCAAGTGGAGCGCCGCCACTGAGCAGGACTATCGTGTTCGCCGCCATCCACAACAATGCGGTGGCGAGCAGCGCCAGGAGAAATACCGGGCGCCCCACAAAGAGCGTCAGCCGGTCGACAATGCGCTCGGCAAGCGTCGACTTCCTGTGATGCTCCGCATGCAGCAGTGCGATTGAGTGGATCGTTTCTGCCACGTGCGGCGGGACGTCAATCTGCGCATCTGGCATTTTGCCTGCGATTTCTCAGGTCAGCATAGATTCAAAAAACGGCATACCCACGCGAGACAAGGCGGCCTGAAGCCGCCCTGTCCCGAACAGATTGTTATGGATCGCGATTAAAGCGTGATCCAGACGCCGCCTTTGTAATAACCGCGACCTTCATGATAGTCGCGATAGTGACGGTCGCCGCCATCCCACCGCTGATGGAAATACCAGTCATCAGGGTGATAGTTGAATTGCACGCCGGGCACAGTGACCCGGTTATCGGTATGCCAGCAATCACCTTCGCTGTTGCAGGCCATGCGGGCAGAGGCGGCGCCGGTGGTGCCGACCAGGGCGCCGGTCGCGACGAACATGGTGATGGCGGCGGCTGAAAGAGCCGTTTTCAGGAATATCATTTGGGGAAACTTTCGTTAGAGACAGTTGTGCAGAGTAAACGCTGTCAACAGCGTTTTGTTCCGTGCGAATCAAGCCATGCGCGCATTACGCCATTGACGCTCGCTTTGGGTCCAGGCTGTGTGAAAACGGTCGAGTCGGCTAGGATTCCCGGAGGTGATGCTCCGGAGGTTTAGATGAAGCGCTTCGTTGAGGGCGAAGAGCGCCAGCAGGGCGTCCTGCTTCCTGAATACCTCGACGACTA
>DATAWO010000106.1:0-2359 GCA_036267165.1 Rhizomicrobium sp.
TGTCGAACCCGCAGCTTGTCGCCAAGACGCCTTCGCCCAGCTGGATCTCGCTGTCGCCGGACGGAAGGTTTCTTTATGCCGGCAACGAGATCGGCAATTTCAATGGCGCCAAGACCGGCTCGGTCTCGGCCTTCGCGGTGGACAAGGCCAGCCGCAAGCTGACTTTCCTGAATGCGGTGAGCTCGGAAGGCGCCGGTCCCGCCTATGTCGCCGTGCACCCGTCCGGCAAATATGTGCTGTCGGCCAATTATGCCGGCGGCAGCCTGACCGTGCTGCCGGTCAAGCCCGATGGCAGCCTGGGTGCCGCCACCGATGTTATCCATCCCAACGGCCCGCTCAATCCGCCGCGCGCCAGCGACAACCCGCCGGGCAATTTCGATCCCAGCGATCACAGCGCATCGCATGTCCATATGGTCGGCTTCGATCCCAAGGGCGATTATGTGATCGCCGATGAAGCGGGACTGGACCAGATCCTGATCTTCAAGCTGAACCTGGCCAGCGGCAAGCTCACACCGGTATCCAATACGGCGTCGCTGCCGGGCTCGGCACCGCGCCATTTCGTGTTCGATCCGGCAGGGCGCACCTTCTATCAGCTGCAGGAACAGGACTCGATGCTCACCGCCTATGGCTTTGATCCGGCCACGGGCAAGCTGATGCGCGGCGAAAGCGTCTCCGCTTTGCCCAAGGGCTTTGCCGGCAGCGGGCTGGCGTCGGAGCTTCTGATCTCCAAGGATGGACACCATCTTTATTCCGCCAACCGGCTGCACGACACCATCACCAGCTTCTCCGCCGACGGCAAAGGCCATATCGCGCGCCTGGGCGAAGTCCCGACCGGCGCCGACACGCCGCGCAGCCTGGCGCTGGACCCCACTGGAAAATTCGTCTTCTCACTGAACCAGATCGGCGATTCCGTGACCGGCTTCCGCGTCAATGCCAAGGGCACGCTGGACGCCACCGGCCAGTATCTGCCGCTGGGATCGCCGGCAACGATGGTGTTTGTACCCTGAGGGCGTTTAAGGGCGGCTGATCGCCAGGTCCGAATCCAGCGCCCGCACATCGCTCTGGCCTGTGAGCGCCATGGCGACTTCCAATTCTTCGCGGATGATGGCGAGCATCGCCGCCACGCCGGCCTCGCCCTTTGCCGCCAGCGCCCAGGCCCAGGCCCGCCCGATCAGCACGGCATCCGCGCCCAGTGCCAGGGCGCGCAGGACATCCAGGCCCGAGCGAATGCCCCCGTCCAGAAGAATCGGCATGCGGCCGCCAACCGCGTCACGCACGGCGGCAAGTGCGGCGATGCTGGACAGCGAGCCATCCAGCTGCCGGCCGCCATGGTTGGAAACCACGATGCCATCCATGCCTTCGTCCGCCGCACGCGCGGCGTCGCCGGGATCGGTAATGCCTTTGAGAACCAGCTTGCCTTTCCAGCGGCCGCGCAGCCAGGCGATATCCTTGTAGGTGACCGACGGATCGAAATTGCGCGCCACCCAGGCCTGAAACTGCTTCAGGCCCGCGCCGTTCGGCATCGCGGGCGCGACATTGCCGATGGTCAGCGGCCGGCCCATCACCCCGACATCCAGCGCCCAGGCCGGGTGGGAAAGAATATCGAGCAGCCGGTCGGGCCGCGCCAAAAGGCTCTGCGCACCGGCCAGTCCGCCGATCCGGTCGCGATAGCGGATGCCATTGATCGCCAGATCCACGGTCAGGAACAGCGTATCAATGCCCGCTTTTTCCAGACGCGCCATGAAATCTTCCATGAAACCGCGGTCGCGGATCATGTAGAGCTGCATCCAGAAGGGCCGTGCCGAGGCGGCGCGCACTTCTTCCACCGCGCAGCAGGACATGGTGGAAAGAACCATGGGTATGCCGGCCGCTTCGGCGGCGCGGACCGCCTGTGTCTCGCCCCGGCGACGATAAAAACCTGCGATGCCGATCGGCGCCAACGCCACCGGCATCGCCATATCGCGGCCGAACAGCTGCGTGACGGTGTCGATCTTCGACACGTCGCGCAATACGCGCTGACGCAAGGTCACGGCCTTGAAGTCTTCGACATTGCGCCTGAGCGTGTGCTCGTCATAGCTGCCGCCGTCGATATATTCGAACAGGAACCCGGGAAGGCGCCTTTGGGCTTCCGCCCGGAAGCCGGCAAAATTGACGGTTTTCATGACACCAGGCTATACGTGCTGGATTGTAAGCTTGTAAGAGCCTGACCTGGACATGAACTGATATCGTTTGGCCTGTCAACTGATATCGGTTGGCCTGTCGAAAACGGATCACCTTGTGGCATTGGGGTTTAGGAACTGATATCTACTGCCAGAGTTGTAGTACCGCGTCTCTGGAAAACTGTGTATATATCAAACCG
>DATAWO010000107.1:0-31312 GCA_036267165.1 Rhizomicrobium sp.
GACACCGGGATTCAATAAATGCCAGTATCCCTAAATGCCAGTATCCCTAAATGCCAGTGTCCCCAAGTGCCAGTGTCCCTCACTAGGCGACCTTTACCGCATTGAGGCAATGCGCCACGCGGACCGCCGGCAGCGCGATAGTGACGGTCGTGCCCTCGCCCACCGCGCTCCTGACGCTCAAACGGCCGCCATGCAGTTCGGCCAATGCCTTGGAGATCGAAAGCCCCAGACCCGCGCCTTCAAAACGCCGCGCCAGGCTGCCGTCCAACTGCCGGAAAGGTTCCAGCGCCGCGGCGATGGTCTCTTCCGCCATGCCGATGCCGGTGTCTTCCACCGTCAGATGCACATCGCCATCAGACTGCAGCCGCGCGGCAAGGCGCACCGTGCCGCCTTCCGGCGTGAATTTCAGGGCATTGGCCAGGAGATTGCCCAACGCCTGGGCAAGGCGCCGGGGGTCGACATGCAGCGGCGGCATGCCGGCCGGCACATCGATCTCGATATTGCGCTTGTCCTGAACGAGACCCCGCGCCAGCTTGATCGCGCCTTCCGCCACATCCAGCGCATTCTCGTTGCGCGCCTCGATGGTCAGAAGGCCGCCTTCCAGCCGCGACACGTCCAGCACGTCGTTGATCACCGCCAGCAGACGCGCGCCGCTCGTGTGGATATCCCCGGCATATTCGCGGTAGCCCGCATGGCCCACCGGACCCAGCACCTCGTCGCGGATGATTTCGGAAAAGCCCAGCACGGCATTCAGCGGCGTCTTGAGCTCATGGCTCATGGCGGCAAGGAACGCCGCCTTCATCTTGTTGGCGATCTCGGCCTGGCGCAGCGCCGCGCGCAGGGTGCGTTCCTGCTCGAATTTCTCGGTGACATCCTCCACCGTGCCCTCATAACAGAGCAGCGCCCCCGACCAGTCGCGTACGGCGCGCGCATTCTCCGAGATCCAGATGCGGCGTCCCGAACGGTGATAGATTTCCGACACGAAATTGGTGACCACGTCATTGGCCTGCATCAGGGTGCGGAAATCATCGCGCCGCCTGGAATCGACATAGAGCTGGGCGCTGATGTCGGTCAGGCCGCTGATCAGGGCTTCCGGCCCGGGATAGCCGTAAATGTCGGCCAGCGCCTGATTGACCGCGAGATAGTGTCCTTCCGGCGTGGTGCGGAAAATGCCTTCCACGGCATGATCGAAGAAGGCGCGGTAACTGGCCTCGCCGGCGGTGACGCGCTTTCTGGTGTTTTCCGCCACGCGTTGCAGAAGCGCGAGCGCCGCGCACAGCACCGCCAGGATGATGAGGCCGGCGATGAACTGACCGCCCAGATTGGCGACCAGCCCAAGTCCCACCACCATCCCGGCCACGAAGACGGCGAGCGCGGTGGCAAGGCCGGGCGAGCGGCCATGATTGTCCATGGGATCGGTCAAGGATGTCATAGCGCTGATCGTGCTGGTGAGCCGGGGCTGCGTTCGCCTGCTGTGTTAGCGGAAAAATCTAAATGCCCAGTTGAGGTTATGTGTCCGGATGGGCGCGGCGGAAAGACGCCGTCTTCAGCTTTTGTCAATCTTCATGGCGATGCGGTTAAATTGACGCGGGCGCCAGGGCCCCCCGGCTGCCCAAAAGCATGCCGAGGCTTGAGGATTTGCCCGCCAAACGTGCAACCCCTTGCCGGGCGATTGTCCGCGGGCGCGCTTTGTGTTTGATTGCGGGCTTCCGCACAATTCCTTGATCAACAAGAAATGGCCCTGTTCGAGACCATCCAGCCCCTGTTCGTCATTTCCGGTTTCGCTGTCGGCTTCCTGGTGGGGATGACCGGTGTTGGCGGCGGCTCGCTGATGACGCCCTTATTGATCCTCCTGTTCCATGTCCATCCCGTGACCGCGGTGGGCACCGACCTGATCTATGCCAGCGTCACCAAGACCGGCGGCAGCGTCGTGCATGGTCTCAACAAGACCATCGACTGGCGCATCGTGCGCCGCCTGGCGGTGGGCAGCCTGCCCGCCTCACTGTTGACCATGACGGTTCTGTGGCTGCTCAAGATCGACCAGGCTTCCTACAGCACCCTGGTCACCAAGATCCTGGGCGTGGCCTTGATCTGCACCGCGCTGGCGCTGCTCTTCCGCCGCCGCCTGCTGGCGACCTATTCGCGCCGCGTGGGTGTCCTGAGCGAAAGCCAGACCCGCCTCTACACCATCGCCACCGGCGTGGCGTTGGGCGTCCTGGTGACCATCTCCTCGGTGGGCGCGGGCGCACTGGGCGTCACCGCCCTGCTTTTGCTTTATCCCGAACTGCCGGTGGTCAAGATCGCCGGCTCCGATATCGCCCATGCCGTGCCGCTCACCCTGGTGGCCGGCATGGGTCATCTGATGAGCGGCGGCATCGACAAGGTCGTGCTGGTTTCGCTGTTGTGCGGTTCGCTGCCCGGCATCGTGCTGGCGAGCCTGTTTGCGCCGCGCCTGCCGGACCGGGCCTTGCGCATCGTGTTGGCGGCAACCCTCACCATCGTCGCCGTGCGGCTGCTCAGTGCCTGATCGGGGAAGCCTGCCGCCCCGGGCCTGGCAGCGGATGTTGAGCGGACGAAGGCTCGATCTGCTGGAACCAAGTCCGCTCGACATCGAAATCACCGACATCGCCCATGGCCTGGCGCGGGTGGCGCGCTGGAATGGCCAGACCAAGGGCGCCCATGCCTTCTCGGTCGCCCAGCACAGCGTGCTGGTGGAACGGCTGGTCAGCGACCTGTCGCCGCGCCTGTCGCGCGAGACGCGCCTGATGGCGCTGCTGCATGATGCCCCGGAATATGTCGTGGGCGACCTGATCAGTCCCTTCAAGGCCGCGGTCGGCATCAACTACAAATCGCTGGAAGAGCGGTTGCAGGCGGCGATCCATCTGCGCTTCGGCCTGCCGGCGCAGATTCCGCCCGCCCTCAAGACCCTGTTCAAAAAAGCCGATCATCTTTCGGCCTATTTTGAAGCCACCCAGCTGGCCGGGTTCGAGGAAGCGGAAGCCCGCCGCCTCTTCGGCGCCCCGCCCAAGGCGCTGAAACCGCCCCGCCTGATCCCGCTCAGTACCGCGGAGGCGCAAGACCAGTTCCTGGAGAGATTTCACCGCCTTTATGCGCCATAGCTGCTAAAAGTCAGGCCATGCCCCGGCTGTTGGTCGCCCCGCTCTCCAGTCTCCCCGACGCCCTCTCCACCCATGCGCCCTCGCATCTGGTGAGCCTGTTGTCGCCCGAGCATATGATCGAAACCCCGGCAGGCTTTCCTGTCTCGCGGCACCTGAAACTCGGCGTCAACGATATTGTCGACCCGGCCGCCGGCACCGCGCCGCCCGGGCGCGCCCATATCGACGCGCTGCTGGCATTTTCCCGCGAGTGGGATGCGCGCGAGCCGCTGCTGATCCATTGCTGGGCCGGGATATCGCGCTCCATGGCGTCTGCCTTCACCATCCTGTGCGACCGGCTGGGACCGGACCGCGAAATCGAGATCGCGCGCGCCATCCGCCTGCGCGCGCCCCATGCCCAGCCCAACCGGCTGCTGGTCAGCCACGCCGACGACGCGCTGGGGCGCGGCGGCAGGATGCTGGCTGCGCTGAACAGCATGGGGCCGCCCCTGGTGGTGGAAGAAGGCGTCACCACGGCTTTTCCGCTGGTGGGCCTGTGAGAAACAGCAAGTGAGTTCCAGGGAGACCGTTTCCATCGGCCTGTCCGCCGCCATCGTGGCGGTGGAAGCCAACCGGCCGTCGGTGCTGGTGGTGGCGCATGGCGGCAGCGAAGACGCGCTGCCTTTCGGCCCCTTCGATCCCGCCCATCATCGCACCCTGGAATCGGGCCTGCACAAATGGGTGGGCGAACAGACCAGGTTCGATCTCGGCTATACCGAGCAGCTCTACACTTTTGGCGACAAAGGCCGGCACCTGTCCTCCGGCAGGGGCGGCCGCGTGGTGTCGGTCGGCTATCTGGCGCTGACCCGCAAAACCTCCGGCGAAAAGTTGCGCGAAGCACCCGACACCCAGTGGCGCGACTGGTACCATTATTTTCCCTGGGAGGACTGGCGGGATCAGAAGCCCGCCATGATCGAAACCACCATCCTGCCGGCGCTGAAGAAATTCGTGAAGGATGCGCCCAATGCCGAAATGGCGGAGCTCAGGCGCGAGCGCGTCAATGTCTGTTTCGGCGAGGGCTGGGACGAGGAACGCGTGCTGGAGCGTTACGAGCTTCTGTATGAAGCGGGGCTGGTGGAAGAGTTCTACCGCGACAGCGGCAAGGCCTTAAAAGGCGCCGGCCAGAACACAAGTCTGGGCACGCCCATGCTGTTCGACCATCGCCGTATCCTGGCCACGGCCATCGCCCGGCTGCGCGGCAAGCTGAAGTACCGGCCCGTGGTGTTCGAGCTGATGGCCCCCACCTTCACCCTCCTGGAGCTGCAGCGGGTGGTGGAGGCCCTGGCCGGTTTGCGGCTGCACAAACAGAATTTCCGCCGCCTGGTGGCCGAACAGGGACTGGTGGAGGGCACTGGAAAATTCTCGGCCCCCGCCCGCGGGCGGCCGGCGGAATTATTCCATTTCCGCCGGGAAGTGCTGCGCGAACGGCCCGCACCGGGCGTCAGATTAGGTGTGCGGCGCGGCAAACTGTCATAAGCGTGCAACACAAGGCTGATCCGCGCGTTCCCGACTCTTGACCCTTTAATGCTCGCGTGTAGCATAAACCTTCAACCGGCCCTTGAAGGCCGCTTTTTTTGCCCCACATATATACTCGAATTGAGTATTAAGTGGGTCCGGAGGAAGAAATGGGTGTGGAACTGGCCTATACCGACGCCGTGGCGCGCGCCACCGACGGGCTCTACGCCAAGGTTTCCCGGTTCATTCCGAAGATGGAATGGCATGCCTATGCGCCGGTGATCGCGGAGATCAACCGTCTGAAGCGCGAGAAGGATGCCGTCATCCTGGCGCACAATTACATGACGCCCGAGATTTTCCATTGCGTGGGCGACTTTGTGGGCGACAGCCTGGCCTTGGCGCGCGAAGCGTCCGCTACATCCGCGAAAGTCATCGTCCAGGCCGGCGTTCATTTCATGGCCGAGACCTCCAAGATCCTGTCGCCGGAAAAGACCGTGCTGATCCCCAGCATGAAGGCGGGCTGTTCGCTCGCCGCCTCCATCACCGGGACCGATGTGTGCCTGCTCAAGCAGAAATATCCCGGTCTGCCGGTCGTGACCTATGTGAACACATCTGCCGATGTGAAGGCGGAAAGCGATATCTGCTGCACCAGCGGCAATGCGCTGAAAGTGGTCGAGGCGATCGCAAGCGACTTCGGCACCGACACGGTGATCATGATCCCGGACAAGTATCTGGCCCGCAATGTGGCGGCAAAAACCGGCGTGAAAGTCATCACCTGGGAGGGATCTTGCGAGGTGCATGAGCGCTTCACCGCCCAGGAGATCCGCGACTATCGCGCCAGCCATCCCGGCATCACCGTGCTGGCGCATCCCGAATGCCCGCCCGACGTGGTGGCGCAAGCCGATTTCGCCGGCTCGACCGCGGCGATGATCAACTATGTCGGCGACAAAAAGCCCGGCCGCGTGGTGATGATCACCGAATGCTCGATGAGCGACAATGTCGCGGTCGAGCATCCGGACGTGGAATTCGTGCGGCCGTGCAACCTCTGCCCGCACATGAAGCGCATCACGCTCGACGGCATCCTGCACAGCCTTCAGACCATGACCCACGAAGTGATCGTGCCGGCGACGACCGCCGCCCGGGCGAAGGCGCCGATCGACCGCATGCTGGCGCTGAAGGCCTGAAATCATGAATCGCATCGACAACATCGTCGAAACCGACGGCGCCATCATTTTAGGCGCGGGCATTGCGGGCCTGTTCACCGCGCTGAAGCTCGCGCCGATGCCCTCGATCGTCCTGGCGGGCACCAGGCCGGGCCTGTCGGGCTCCAGCGCCTGGGCGCAAGGCGGCATCGCCGCTGCGGTGGGCGAAGGCGACAGCTGGCAATCCCATGCCCATGACACGATGGTGGCGGGCGCGGGCCTGTGCGACGCGGCGGTGGTGGACCTGGTGGCGCAAGAGGCCCCCGCCCGCATCGAAGACCTGCTGGTGCTGGGCGCGCCGTTCGACCGCAAAAGCGACGGCTCGCTGGCCTTGGGCCGCGAGGCCGCCCATTCCCGCGCCCGCATCGTGCATGTGAAGGGCGATGGCGCGGGGGCGGCGATTTCCGCGACCCTGGCCGCGCGCGCCAGCGAAACGGCCAGCATCACCCTGCTGGAAGGCTTTCACGCCGTCGAACTGGCGATGGAAAATGGCCGCGTCACCGGCCTGTTCGCCCGCTCGGGGCTGGGCGCGCATGCCAGGCTGATCCTGTTCCGCGCCCGCGCCGTGATCCTGGCCACCGGCGGGCTGGGTGCGCTCTATGGCGTCACCACCAATCCGCTGGAAGCGCGCGGTGAAGGCCTTGGCATGGCGGCGCGCGCCGGCGCGTTGATCGCCGATCCGGAATTCGTGCAGTTCCACCCCACCGCCATCGCGATTGGCAAAGACCCCGCCCCGCTGGCCACGGAAGCGTTGCGCGGTGAAGGCGCCGTGCTGGTCAACGACCAGGGCGAACGTTTCATGACCCGCATCCACAATGACGCGGAACTGGCGCCGCGCGACATCGTTGCCCGCGCCATCCATCGCCAGATCATATCCGGCCACAAGGTCTATCTGGATTGCAGAGAAGCCATCGGCGCGGAGTTCGCGCATCACTTCCCCACCGTTTTCGGGGCCTGCATGGCCGCCGGGATCGATCCGTCGGCCCAGCCCATTCCGGTGGCGCCGGCCGCCCACTACCACATGGGCGGCATCGCCACGGATGTACATGGCCGCGCCTCGCTCCCCGGCTTGTGGGCGGTGGGCGAATGCGCGTCCACCGGACTTCATGGCGCCAATCGGCTGGCCTCCAATTCGCTGCTGGAAGGCCTGGTGTTCGGGGCCCGCGCCGCCGATGACGTGCGCGGCCAGCTGGCGGCGGGCGCGCTGCGTGGTGTTCCGCCGGCGCCGGAACGGTTCGCCTCGCCCGCGCCGCCGCATGTGCTCCGCGGCGCCATGAGCCGCGATGTCGCGCTGGAGCGCAATGAGGAAGGCCTGCGCGCCGCGCTGGGCGTGATCACCCGGCTGGAGACCACCAGCACCGAACCGGCGCTGCTCAACATGACCGCGGCGGCCAAGCTGGTCACCGCGGCCGCCCTGGCGCGCAAGGAATCCCGTGGCGGCCACTGGCGCAGCGATCATCCCCAGAGCGCCGGGGATGCCATGCGCACCTTCATGACCCTGGCCGATGCCGAACGCATTGCCGCCAATGTCGAAGCCCTGCCCCGCATCCACCTCCGCAAATGAGCTCTTTGCAGAAGTCGGGGGCGCTCGCTTTCACCCGGCCGCCACATGCGCTTGCGGTCGAGCCGGTGGTGCGCGCGGCGCTGGAAGAGGATCTGGGCCGGGCCGGTGACATCACCAGCCAGCTCACGGTGCCGGAAGACGCGCGCGTCTCGGCATGCCTGGTCGCCCGCAAACCCGGCCGCATCGCCGGACTGATCTGCGCCGAGGCCGCTTTCCGGCTGGTTGATCCGAAAGTCACGTTTGAGGTTGCCGCGCCGGACGGCTCCGAAGTTGCATCAGGAGCGTTGCTCGCCACGGTGCATGGATCGGCCCGCAGTATCCTTACCGCGGAACGGGTGGCGCTGAATTTTCTGGGACCGCTGTCAGGCACCGCGACGGCCACTGCCGCGCTGGTCAAGGCGGTGGAGGGCACGGGGGCGCGCATCGTCTGCACCCGCAAGACCCTGCCCGGCCTGCGCGCTTTACAGAAATACGCCGTGCGTTGCGGCGGCGGCTTCAACCACCGCTTCGGGCTGGATGACGCCGCCATGATCAAGGACAATCATATCGCGGCCGCCGGCGGCATCGCCCCCGCGCTGGCGCGGCTGCGCGCCGGGCTGGGCCATATGGTGAGGATCGAAGTGGAAGTGGACAGTCTCGCCCAACTGGAAGAAGCGCTGGCCCAGGACGCCGACACCATCCTGCTGGACAATATGAGCCTGGACGACCTGCGCCGCGCCGTGCGGCTTGCGAAAGGCAAGGCGGTGCTGGAGGCCTCCGGCAATGTCACGCTTCAAACTGTGCGCGCCATCGCCGAGACCGGCGTGGATTACATCAGTTCCGGCGCCATCACCCATAGCGCGCCTAACCTGGATATCGGTTTGGATTTTTAATCACTCTCCATGGGCGGCCCCCCGAACCGCGCGAAGCGCGGTCGGAGGGTAAACTTCACAAGCCGCCCATCCAGCATCGCGCGCAAGCGCGATCATCAAAAAACTTGCTTCCCTGGATGGCCGGGTCAAGCCCGGCCATGGAGATAGGAATTCACGACGCGCGGGTATGCAGGCCGCGATAGAAGACGTGGTTGCCGATCTGGATGGTCTTGCTCATCGTATCGGCCCAGTCGGGCGACACCGACACGGCATGGAAGTTCAACGCCCCGCCGGTGGCGTTGCGCAGGGGCACCTGGCCGGTGAGGATCTGGGCGGCCAGCGTCTCGGATTCACGCCAGGCCGCCATCTGCTTGGGACGGTCGATCTCGCCATTGCAGGTGAAGGAGAACTGGCAGCCGGGACGGCCCTTGCCTTCATAGACCACCGCGCAGATGGAATGGCCGTAATCGCCATGATTCATGCGGTGGAACACCACTTCGGCGATCGCCTTCTGGCCGCCGGCGCCCTCGCCCCGGGCCTCGTAATAAAGCACTTCCGAAAGGCATTTGTGCTCGGCCAGAAGCTGTGTCATCACCACATCGGTGGCGGGGCTCTGGGCCTGCACCACCTGCACCACCGGCTTCGGAGCGGCAATTTTATCCGTAGACGGATGATTGGTCAGGGACGCGCCGATCGCGGCGCTCGCCGTGGCCAGGACGATCCCCATTGCGGCGACAAGCACCCGGTCGGAACGCGAAATCGCGTCATTGGTTTTCTGGGACATGAGATTGTAACTCTTTCGGCTTCTAAGTGTCGCTTGGTCAATCAGGCTTGGTCTATTTCGCCCTTGCGTTTCCTTACGCCTTTTCGGCGCCTTCCCTCGCAGTTGCTATTTCAATCAGTCTGTTTCGATTGCGCGTCGTCCTTCAAAAGTTCCGAATGTTCTCAGCACAGTGCTCTTGGGCTTCTGCCCGCTCAAAAGCGAATCGTCAATTAAATTTTTTCATTAACGTGACAGATCGTCATGTAAGTCAAAAAAAGCCAATGAATCCCTGCATCGTCCGTACACAGATCAAACTTCGGTGCGCGCTTTTTTCAGCGCCGCCTGTGCGGCGGCAAGTCGCGCAACCGGCACGCGGAATGGTGAACAGGAGACATAATCCAACCCGCAGTCGTGGCAGAAGCGGATGGAATCGGGGTCGCCGCCATGCTCGCCGCAGATGCCGAGCTTGAGTTTTGCACGTGTTTTGCGCCCTCTTTCCGCCGCAATCTGGATGAGTTCGCCGACACCCGCTGTATCCAGCGACACAAACGGATCGCGCGCGATCACGCCCTTGGCGAGATAATCGCCTAAGAACATGCCGGCATCGTCGCGCGACACGCCCAGTGTGGTCTGCGTCAAGTCGTTGGTGCCGAAGGAGAAAAACTGCGCCGTTTCCGCGATCTCGCCGGCGCGCAAGGCGGCGCGCGGCAGCTCGATCATGGTGCCGATCATGTAATCGGGCGCTTTCCCGCGCTCTTTTTTGATCGCGTCGGCGACGCTTGCGATGCGCGCCGCCAGAATATCGAGCTCGGACTTGAACGCCACCAGCGGGATCATGATTTCGAGCCTCACCGGCGCGCCACCCTGCTCTTGCACCGCAAGTGCCGCTTCCAGAATGGCGCGGGCCTGCATCTCGTAGATCTCGGGATATGTGATGCCCAGCCGGCAGCCGCGATGGCCCAGCATGGGATTGGCTTCATGCAGGGCGATGGCGCGGGCGCGCAGCCTGGCCGCTGATGTGCCGGCGGCGCCTGCAACCTCTTCAAACTCCTCTTCCTTGTGCGGCAGGAATTCGTGCAGCGGCGGATCAAGCAGCCGGATGGTGACCGGCAGTCCCGCCATCTCCTTGAAGATCGCTTCGAAATCGCCGCGCTGCATGGGCAGCAGCTTGGCAAGCGCGGCTCTGCGCTCGGCTTCGGTATCGGCCAGGATCATCTGGCGCACCGCGATGATGCGATCGGCCTCGAAGAACATGTGCTCGGTGCGGCAAAGCCCGATGCCCTCGGCGCCGAATTTGCGCGCCGTGGCGGCGTCGCCCGGCGTGTCGGCATTGGTGCGGATGCCAAGCTGGCGGACTTCGTCGGCCCAATTCATAAGTGTGCCGAAATCCCCGGTCATCTCGGGCTGGCGCAGGCCCACCTTGCCCTTGAACACCTGGCCCGACGCGCCATCGATGGTGATGACGTCGCCACGGCGGATGGTGACATTGCCGCTGACCATCTCGCCCCGCGCCGCGTCGATCTTGAGCATGCCCGCGCCGGAAACGCAGGGCCGGCCCATGCCACGCGCCACCACGGCCGCATGGCTGGTCATGCCGCCACGCGCGGTAAGTACCCCCCTGGCCGCATGCATGCCATGAATGTCTTCGGGACTGGTTTCGGTGCGCACCAGGATCACGCTGGTGCCTTCGGCGGCAAGTTTCTCGGCCTCTTCGGCGGTGAAGGCGACTTCACCGGTAGCCGCGCCGGGCGAGGCGCCCAGCCCCATCGCGATCTGCTCCTTGGGCGCGTCGGGATCGAGCGTGGGATGCAGCAACTGGTTCAGCGCTTCCGGCTCCACGCGCGACACGGCGATCTTCCTGTCGATCAGGCCTTCGCGCTCCATGTCCACCGCCGCTTTCAACGCGGCTTCTGCCGTGCGCTTGCCGGCGCGGGTCTGCAGCATGAAGAGCTTGCCTTCCTGCACCGTGAATTCCACGTCCTGCATGTCGCGGTAATGCTTCTCGAGCCGCTCGCCGATCGCCAGCAGTTCGGCATAGGCGCGTGGCATGGCTTCCTCCATGCTGGCCCGCTTGCTGCCCTGGCGCTCGCGCACCAGTTTGGAAATGGGCTGCGGGGTGCGGATGCCCGCCACCACGTCTTCGCCCTGGGCGTTGATCAGGAACTCGCCATAAAGCAGCTTTTCGCCGGTGGCCGGATCGCGGGTGAAGGCGACGCCGGTGGCCGAGCTTTCGCCGCGATTGCCGAACACCATGGCCTGGACCGTGACGGCGGTACCCCAGTCTTCGGGAATGTTGTTGAGCTTGCGATAGGTGTTGGCGCGCGGGCTTTGCCAACTTCCGAACACCGCACCGATAGCGCCCCACAGCTGTTCCTGCACATCTTCGGGGAAAGGCTTGCCCAACTCCTTTTCGACGCGTTCCTTGTAGAGGCGGGCGATGCGCTTGAGGTCATCGGCGCCCAGTTCGGTGTCCAGCTCCACGCCCTTGGAGTCTTTCTCGTCGTCCAAGATTTCCTCAAAGGCGGCATGGTCCATGCCCAGCACCACATCCGAATACATCTGGATGAAGCGGCGATAGCTGTCATAGGCAAAGCGCTCGTCGCCGGTCAGCCGGGCCATGCCCTCGGCGGTCTTCTCGTTCAGGCCCAGATTGAGCACCGTATCCATCATGCCCGGCATGGAGACGCGCGCGCCCGAGCGCACCGACAGCAGCAGCGGCTTGTCGGGATCGCCGAAATTGCCCTTGGCCTGATAACCGACCTCGCGCAGCGCTGAGCCGAGCTGGTCTTTCAGCTCCGGCGGATAGCTTTGCTTGTTGGCGTAATAATAGGTGCAGACCTCGGTGGTGATGGTCAGGCCCGGCGGCACCGGCAGGCCCAGATTGCTCATCTCCGCCAGATTGGCGCCCTTGCCGCCCAGGAGATTGCGCATATCGGCCTTGCCTTCGGCTTTGCCGTCGCCGAACGCGTATACCCATTTCATGATAACCTCGTCATGGCCGGGCAGCGAGCGACGCGAAGCGCGACCCGGCCACCCACGTCGCCGCCGCACAAGTTTCCAAATAGATGGCCGGCTCGAAGGCCGGCCATGACAGAAAAGTTTTCATCCTTCAATTTTTCCGAAATCCGCTACTTGATGCAGCGTGGCCCGCAGCGAGGCTAGCAGGTTCAACCGGTTCTCACGCACCTGTTTGTCGTCGGAATTCACTTTAACGCCATCAAAGAATGCATCGACCGGAACGCGCAAGGCAGCCATTTGCTGCATGGCAGCGGCAAAATCTTCTTTTTCCAATAGAGGCGTGATTGTCGTTTTGGCCTTGACCAGCGCGGCGAACAGCGCTTGCTCCGCCGGCTCGGACAAAAGCGTTTCGCGGACCTCGCTGATGAAGGTCTTGGCGTCCTTCTTTTCTTCCGCTTTCAGGATATTGGCGGCGCGCTTGTAACCGGCCAGCAGGTTGGCGCCATCGTCGGATTTCAGGAAGGCTTGCAGCGCCTCGACCCGGGCCACCAGCCGAACCAGATCATCTTCATGGCCAAGGCTGAACACCGCATCGATCAAATCGTGACGGATACCTTTTTCCTTCAACGCGACTTTCAGGCGATCGGCGAAGAAGGACAGAAGTGAGGTGTTAAGCCCTTCTAAGGCAGAAGCTGCCGCGGCATCACTTGAGATCACCATCGTGGTTTCCATCGAATGGCGCTGGTCGAAAAAAACTTGCACGGCTAAATTCTGACATTCGCACGAAAAAAGTTCAGACAAGCTGAGGCGTAGGGACTTTTCCGTCACCGTCCTAATAAAACCAAGCGCAGCCCGACGGAGGGCAAAAGGATCGCCAGAACCGGTCGGCTTCTCACCAACAGCAAAGAAGCCAACCAATGTGTCCAACTTATCGGCGAGTGACACGGCCATCGCGACTTTTTCTGACGGCAATGCATCTGACGGACCGACCGGCTTGTAGTGATCGCGGATGGCGTCGGCGACGGCCGCATCTTCCTTGTCATGCAGGGCGTAATAGCGGCCCATCACGCCCTGTAATTCAGGGAATTCGCCCACCACGCCGGTGGTCAGGTCGGCCTTGCAAAGGCGCGCGGCGCGCCTGGCCTTTTGCGCATCGGCGCCGATTTTTTCCGATATCTTCCCCGCCAGCTTCTCGATGCGCTTGACGCGCTCATACTGCGTACCCAGCTTGGCGTGAAAGACGATGCCCTTTAGCTTCTCGACCCGGCTTTCCAGCGTGTGCTTGCGGTCCTCGTCCCAGAAGAATTTGGCGTCCGACAGGCGCGCGCGCAGCACCCGCTCATTGCCGGCCACGATTTCCTTGCCGCCGTCCTTGGCGATCATGTTGGCGACCAGGGCAAAGCGGTTGGCCATCTTCCCGCTTTTGGGATCACGCAAACTGAAATACTTCTGATGGGTGCGCATCGAGGTCTGCAGGATCTCGGCCGGCACATCCATGAACTCATCCTGGAGGGTGCCGATATAGACCACCGGCCATTCCGCCAGGCCCGAAACCTCCGCCAGCAGCCCCTCGTCCGGGATCATTTCCAGGCCATGAACAAAGGCCGCCTGCTTGACACCCTCGAAGATGATGGCGGCGCGCTCCTCGGCTTCCAGCACCACATGGGCAGCTTTCAGTTTCTGGGCGTAATCGTCAAAGCGTTTGGCCTCGATCTTTCCTTCCGACAGGAAACGGTGGCCGCATGTGTGCAGTCCGCTGGATACCCCTGCGAAGGAAAACGGCACCAGTTCGCCGTCAAAAGTGCAGAGAATGGAATGCAGCGGCCTGACCCAGCGCACGGATGAGCCCGGTTTCCAGCGCATGCTCTTGGGCCAGGGGAACTTCGCCATCACTTCGGGAATGATCTCGGCCAGCACATGGGGCGTCTCGCGCCCCGCCCGCTCGATCACGGCGATATAGACATCGCCCTTGGGCGTTTTTTCGATCTTGAGCTGGTCTTTGGTCAGGCCGGTCTTCTTCAGGAAACCGTCCAGCGCGGCTTGGGGCGCATCAAGCTTGGGGCCCTTCAATTCCTCGCGCACATCCTTCTGTTTGGCGGGAAGGCCGGCGATCGCCAAGGTCAACCGCCGGGGCCCCGCGAAGGCCTTGATGCCCTCAAACAGATAGCCGCGGTCGGTGAGCGCGCCCACCATCAGCCGCTCCAGGTCGCGCGCCGCGCCAGCCTGCATGCGGGCGGGGATTTCTTCCGAGAATAACTCGAGAAGCAGATCAGACATTGCGCCCACCCAAGACAAAATTGTCATTCCAGGCGCAGCGCAGCGTGGGACGGTGAGCTGCTAACCCGGAATCCATATGGGCTGAAAGATGGATTCCGGCTCGCGCGCCGCTGTGCGCCGCTTGGCCGGAATGACAATGGTGTATTGGCATCAACCGACCTCTTTATCGGCAAAGCGGGGTTTGTACGCGCCCATCGGGGTTTGAAGCCAGGCTTCGCAGCAGGCCTGGGCCAGGGCGCGCACCCGCCCGATATAGGCGGCGCGTTCGGTGACGCTGATCACGCCCCGCGCATCCAAGAGGTTGAAGGCGTGGCTTGCCTTGATGCACTGGTCATAGGCCGGCAGCGCCAGCTTCTTGCCTGTCAACAGCTCCTGGCACTGTTTCTCGGCATCCTTGAAATGCTGGAACAGGATCTCGGTGTCGGCGCGCTCGAAATTGTAGGCGGAGAATTCCTGCTCGGCCTGGTGGAAGACCTCGCCATAGCGAACTATTTGATTATCGCCCTTCGGGCTCGTGTGCTCGTTGAACTTCAGGTCGTAGACGAACTCCACGTCCTGCACATACATGGCCAGCCGCTCAAGGCCGTAGGTGATCTCGGCGCAGACCGGGTCGCACTCGATGCCGCCCACCTGCTGGAAATAGGTGAACTGGGTGATCTCCATGCCGTCGCACCACACTTCCCAGCCCAGGCCGGCAGCGCCCAGGGTGGGGCTTTCCCAGTCATCCTCGACAAAGCGGATGTCATGCAGATCGGGATCAAGCCCGATGGCGCGGATGGAGCCCAGATAGAGCTCCTGCACATTCTCCGGCGCCGGCTTTAGGATCACCTGATACTGGTAATAGTGCTGCAGCCGGTTGGGGTTCTCGCCATAGCGGCCGTCGGAGGGCCGGCGCGAGGGCTGGACGAAGGCGGCATTCCAGGGCCGCGGCCCCAGCGCCCGCAAGGTGGTGGCGGGGTGGAAAGTGCCGGCCCCCATCTGGTCGTCATAGGGCTGCAGGATCAGGCACCCCTGGGCCGCCCAGTAATTCTGCAAGGTCAGAATAAGGTCTTGAAATGTGCTGGCTTTGGCCACCGATTCCGCCCGTCCCGATTGCCCGTCCCGATTGCCCATCCCGATTGCCCGTCCCGACTGTCAGTCTGGAATGGGCCGGAACCTATAGGCGGGTCCCCTGCAGGGCAAGCGCTGCACCGCGCCGCAACACGGCCTCCGCCTCAGGGGTTGAGGCGCCATCCTCGCGGTGCAAAACCAGCCCCGGCAGCAGGGCAAAAGGGGCGCGGGAAGCTTTGCGGACCTGCACGATCACCCGCTTGGCCGGATCGCCTGCGCGCGGCCACAGGGGCAGCACACTGGCGCCTTCCAGCGGCAACGCCGCCAGCGCCTCCGCCAGCCGGTCGGCGCGCAGGATGGCGGTAAAAAAGCCGCCTGAGACAGTGCGTTGCAGGCCAAGCTTCAACCAATCGCTCAACTTGCCGCCGTCGCTGAGCGCCGCCCTGCGGGCGGCATCGGGCGAGGCCTGCCCTTCGCCATGAAAGGGCGGATTGCAGAAAACCTGATCGAAATCCCGTTTCAATTCCGTGGGCAGATGGAAAATATCGGCCCCAACGAACATGGCCTCCATGCCATTGGCGGCGGCGTTTTTCGCCGCCAACGCGGCCAGTTCGGGATCGATCTCCACGCCTGTCAGCACCACGCCCGGCACCCGCGCTGCCAGACACAGGCTGGCGGTGCCGGCGCCCGCACCCAGTTCCAGCGCGCTTTCACCGGCCCTGGCGGGCACCGCGGCGGCCAGCATCACCGCATCAAGCCCCGACCGGAATCCGGTCTCCGGCTGGGTCACACGAACGCGGCCGTCCAGAAATGTCTCGCTCACATCTGGTCCGGCACGGCTTCGCGCAGCAGCTCGTGGGCACGCTCGAAATCCTGGTCCAGCACCATCAGCCGGCGCGGCAGAAAGCCCATGCTGCCGTCCATGACGCTGGCATGGGTATCGAAAACCACCGATTTGATACCCTCCTGCGACAGGACATTGACGGCGTAATTCAGGACCACGAGATCGAGGCTTTTCAGCACGGCGCGCATGGGATTCTTATAGCCAAACCGCGCCCTTCTGTCCCGCTTGGCGGGCGTCTTGGGGTCCGGTATCCTGAAGGTCAAATGGGTGGGCATGAAGCACAGGTTCTGAAAAACGACGCCGGGGTATCCCCGGTGGAGCGGCTGCACGCCCTGATCGCAGCCGGCATGACCGCCACCGACAAGCTGATCCATACCCGCATGAGTTCGGGCGTGGCGCTGATCCCGGACCTGGCGAAGCACCTGATCGATTCCGGCGGCAAGCGGCTCCGGCCCATGCTGACCCTGGCCGCCGCCGAAGCCGGCGGCTATGTCGGCGACCATCACATCCGCCTGGCGGCGGCGGTGGAGTTCATCCATACCGCGACCCTGCTGCATGACGACGTGGTGGACGAAAGCTCGCTTCGCCGCGGCAAGGTTTCCGCCAATCTGATGTGGGGCAACAAGCCGTCGGTGCTGGTGGGCGACTTCCTCTTCTCCCGCGCCTTCCAGCTGATGGTGGAGACCGACAATCTGGCGGTGCTCGATATCCTGGCCGGCGCCTCGGCGATAATCGCCGAGGGCGAGGTGATGCAGCTCAAATCCACCAACAACCTGTCGGTGAGCGAGGAACATTACCTCAATGTCGTGTCGGCCAAGACCGCGGCCCTGTTCGCGGCGGCGGCCGAATCGGGCGCCCTGCTTTCGGACCAGGACGATGGCTATGTCTCGGGCATGCGCGCCTATGGCAAGAATCTCGGCATCGCCTTCCAGCTGGTGGATGACGCGCTGGACTATTCCGGCCGCCAGGCGCTGATGGGCAAGACCGTGGGCGACGACTTCCGCGAAGCCAAGATGACCCTGCCGATCATCCTGGCCCATGCCCGGGCCAGGCAATCGGACAAGCCGTTCTGGAAGCGCGTGATCGAGACCGGCAATCAGACCGAAAGCGATCTGGACCGCGCCATCACCCTGATAGAACAGACCGGCGCGATGCAGGAAACCATGGCCCGCGCCCGCGCCTATGCCGACGATGCCAAACTCGCGCTGAAGGTCATGCCGGACAGCGACATCAAGCGCGCGCTGGCCGACATTGCGGACTTCTGCGTCGAGCGCGCCTACTGATCCGGTCTGCCGCTTTTCGCACTGGCATCAAAGACCGGTATCGGAAGGACCGATGTCCTGCCCGGTCGTCTCATGCACAATGCCGCATTCCGGCACGAAGGTCGGCGCCACCCACCAGCCGGGCGCGGCCTGTTTCAACGCCCTGGCCGCTCTCTGGCAGCAATCGTCATCGGCAAAGATGCCGAAACAGGTGGCGCCGCTGCCCGACATGCGCGCGAGCAGCGCCCCCGGCAACGCCGTGATCGCCTTCAGCACTTCGCCGATCACCGGCTGCAGGCCGATGGCAGGCTGCTCGAGGTCATTGCGGGTGGATTCCAGAAAGCGCAACAGGTCGGCGGTATCCTGGAAATGGCCGCGCGGCAGCGCCGTCTCCACCCCGCTGCGGCTGTTGAGCGCGGCGAACACCTCGCGGGTGGGAACCGGCACGCCGGGATTGACCAGAAGCATGGGTAAAAGCGGCATGGACAGAGCGGGGCGCAGGATCTCGCCCCGGCCCTCCATGAAAGCGGCAACCGAATCCACACAGACGGGAATGTCGGAGCCCAGGGCGGCGGCGATATCGTGCAGGCTCTTGCCGCCCGCATTCCACAATTGGCTCAGGCCCCGCAGCGCCGCGGCCGCATCCGCCGAACCGCCGCCAATGCCGGACGCCACCGGAAGGTTCTTGGTCAAGGTCAGGCGCGCGCCGCCACCGCCAAGAGCCACGCCTTCTAATAAAGACACGTCTTCCAACAAAGATCTGGCAGCCCGCAGCACCAGATTGTCGCCCTCCTGCTCCAGTCCCGCCGCGAAGGGCCCCTGGATGGAAAGCGACAGAGCCGCTGCTTCTTCGATCTCAAGCGTATCGCCCAGGTCGGTGAACACCGCCAGGCTCTGCAAGGGATGAAAACCGTCGGCGCGGCGCTCACCGACATGCAGGAAAAGATTGATCTTGGCAGGCGCCGCTTCGCGGATCACAGGTATCGCCAATGGTTCAGGCGGGCTTTTCGCTCAGGCCCGACTTCAGCTTGCGTTCCAGCGCCGCCTTATCGGTGTCGTCATCCGCGAAAGTCAGCGCATGGCTCCACTGGAAGCGGGCATCGATATGCCGGCCGGCGCGCCACAGCGCGTCGCCCAGATGTTCGTTGATGGTGGGATCGCCGGGCACCAGCAGCACCGCGGCCTCCAGCGTCCTGGCGGCGTCATCGTAGCGGCCGAGCTGGAAATAGGCCCACCCCACGCTGTCCACGATATAGCCGTCATAGGGACGCAAGGAGCGCGCCTTTTCCAGCATGGCCAGGGCCTGGGGAATGTTGCGGCCGCGATCCACCCAGCTATAGCCCAGATAATTCAAAAGTTCCGGCTGTTCCGGCGACAGTTTCAGCGCGGTCTGGATATCGGCTTCCGACCCATCCAGCTGCTTGAGCTTTTCCTTGGCCATGGCGCGGGCATAGAACATCGGCCAGTCGCGCTTGGACAGATGCGGGATGGCTTTCTCCGCATGGTCATAGGCGTCCACCGACTCGGGGAGTTTGTCGGAGGCGCGATAGGTATCGCCCAGCGCCACCCAGGCCTCGCTGTCCTTCGGGTCCGCGGTGACAAGCTTTTTCAGGTCGGCGATGGCGTCGTCATTCTTGCCCAGCCGCTGCTCGTCCAGCCCGGCCTGGATCTGCGCCATGCGGAAATAGGGCGAGGCCGGCTCGATGCCATGATAAATCGCGATCGCCGAATCGAACTTGCGCATGGTTTCAAAACGGTCGGCCAGCAGGATCTGCGCCAGCCCCAGCTCGGGACGCAGATAAAGCGCCATGCGCAGATAAAGGATCGAAACATCGGCGCTCTGGGCGTCGGTGAGCGAGGCGGCGATGCCGAACAGCGCCTCGGCGGCGCCGTCGGCGGGGTTGCGGATCAGCCCGTCCGGCTTTTGGCCGGCGGCAATGCGCGCCAGACCCGGAAGGGTGACGCTGGAAAGACCGCCTTCCTCGATATGGGACTGGTAGAGCTTGGCGGCTTCCGCGCCCCGGCCCTGCCGCTCCAGGAAGCGGCCATAAGCCTCAAGCACCCGTGGCGTGGGCGCGCCGGCGGCCAGCGCCTTTTTATAGGCGGCGTCCGCAGCCGCGGCGTCACCCAGATAGTCCTCGATCAGCGCGGCATGGAAAGACGCCATGCCTTCAGCGCCCTTCTGCTCCAACAGGGTCTGGATGTCCTTCTGCATGCCGGCCGTGTCATGCTGGGCCGCCGCCGCCCAGGCGTCGAACAGCGAAAGGGTCAGGGCGGTGAAGGGGCCCTTGGCCGACAGCGACAGTTGCTTGCGCACATCGGCATAGTCCCTGTGCTTGAAACCGATCACCGCCAGCGCCAGCCTGGCGGCGCGGTCATCCGGTGCGGTGGTCACCACGGCCTGGGCATATTTGCCGGCCGCTTCGAAATCGCCCGAAGTGGTCGAATAGAAGAAGGACATCGCCAGCAGCGAGGGATTGCCCGGGTCATCCGACAGCGCCTGGCCGTAATAACGCGCCGCCTGGCCCAGATCGTGTTCATCGGCGGCAAAGCGCGCCGACAGATAGGTCGAGAAAGCCTGGGAGGCCTTGTCGTCATCGTTGGACGCGGCTGTTGTCTGCGGCTGGGTGGCGCAGCCAGCCAGCAGCAAAGCGATCAAGGGCAGGAAGCGGCGCATTCTTCTCCTACATATTCGCGTAATTGGGGCCCCCGCCGCCTTCGGGCGGGACCCAGGTGATATTCTGCGACGGATCCTTAATGTCGCATGTTTTGCAGTGTACGCAATTCTGGGCGTTGATCTGGAACCGCAGCCCGGAACTTTTTTGATGGCCTACCGCTTCGCTGCTTGAGGCCGGGTCCTCCACCACTTCATAGACGCCCGCCGGACAGTAGCGCTGCGCCGGCTCGCCATATTCGGGCAAATTCACCGAAAGGGGAATGGCCGGATCGGCAAGCACCAGATGCACTGGCTGATCTTCCTCATGGTTTGTGCTGGAAAGGAAGACGCTGGACAGCCGATCGAAGGTTAAATGACCGTCAGGCTTGGGATATTGGATTTTGGCGCTGGTGGCGGCCGGTTTCAGGGTGGCGAAGTCCGGTTCCCCATGCCCCAGGGTTCCAAACAGGGAAACGCCGAAAAGCTGGTTGGTCCAGAGGTCCAGGCCGATGAGCGGCAAGGCCAGCAGGGTGCCAAGCCGTGACCAGAGCGGCTTGGCGTTGCGCACCAGCCTGAGATCCCGGGCGACCCAGCTTCGGGCATAGGCCGCGTCATAGTCCGACAGGGTATCGCCGGCCCGGCCCGCCTTCAGCGCCCCAGCCACCGCCTCGGCCGCCAGCATCCCGGTCTTCATCGCGTTATGGCTGCCCTTGATGCGCGGCAGGTTCACGAACCCCGCGGCGCAACCGATCAGCGCCCCGCCGGGGAAAGACAGTTTGGGCACCGACTGGAAGCCGCCTTCGGTGATGGCGCGGGCGCCATAGCCGATGCGCTTGCCGCCGGAGAGGATTTTGGCGATCGCCGGATGGGTCTTGGCGCGCTGGAATTCGCCAAAAGGATCGAGCCAAGGATTTTTGTAGTTGAGATGCACGACAAAGCCGACCGAACAGAGATTTTCGCCCCAGTGATAGAGAAAAAGACCGCCGCCGGTGTCATCGTCCAGCGGCCAGCCCATGCCATGCAGCACCTGGCCCTTTTTGTGCTGGGCGGCTGGCAGTTCCCACAATTCCTTCAGCCCGATGCCGAACTTCTGCGGCTCGCGGCCGTCATGCAGTTTGAAGACCGCACCAAGCTGCTTTGACAATGAGCCGCGCGCGCCTTCCGCGAACAAGGTGTATTTGCCGCGCAGCGCCATGCCCGGCGTATAGCTGTCCTTGTGATGGCCGTCCCTGGCCACGCCCTGGTCGCCGGTGATGACGCCTTTCACCACGCCGTCTTCCAGGATCAGGTCATGGGCCGGAAAGCCTGGATAGATCTCCACGCCCAGCGCTTCGGCCTGCGCAGCAAACCATTTGCACAGATTGGACAGGCTGACGATGTAATTGCCGCGATTGCTCATCAGCGGCGGAAACAGGAAATGCGGCAGGGTGACCGCGCCGCCAGAAGTAAAAAAACAGAAGCGGTCTTCACGTACTTCGGTTTCCAGCGGCGCGCCTTTTTCCTTCCAGTCCGGGATCAGTTCGTTCAGCGCCCTGGGATCGATCACCGCGCCGGAGAGGATATGGGCACCGATCTCCGAGCCCTTCTCTAAAACACAGACGGAGATTGCCATATCCAGCTGCTTCAGCCGGATTGCCGCCGAAAGACCCGCCGGACCGCCGCCCACGATCACGACGTCATAGTCCATGCTTTCCCGGGTGGCCATGAATCGCCTTGTTATCTGGTTCTTTTCTAACTGGCCTGGCGCCGTCCCGAAAGCCTATGATGGCGCAAATGGCTGAAGACACATTAGCGACCCTCCACTGGCTCCTGGAAGCCGGCGCCGATGAAGCGATTGCCGATGCGCCGGTGAACCGGCTGGTGGCAAAGGCGCAAGCTGCGCCGATACCAGCCGGCGCGCCGCGTCCCGCGGTTCCCGCCCGCGCACCAGCTGCGCCCGCGGGCGATGCCATCGGCGGCGCCATGGCGGCTGCGGCCTCCGCCACAACACTGGCGGAACTTCAGGCGGCGCTGGAGGCCTTTGACGGCTGCGGCCTGAAGCGCACCGCGACCAACACCGTCTTTGCCGATGGCGTGGCGCATGCACCGGTAATGTTGATCGGTGAAGCGCCCGGCCGCGACGAAGACCGCATCGGCAAGCCCTTTGTCGGCCGCGCCGGACAGCTGCTGGACAAGATGCTGGCCTCGATCGGACTGGACCGCAAGGAAAACGCTTATATCACCAATGTCATCAACTGGCGGCCGCCGGACAATCGCGATCCCTCGCCGGAGGAAGCAGCCGCCTGCCTGCCCTTCCTGCGCCGGCATATCGAGCTCGCGGATCCCCGGATCATCATTCTGCTGGGTGCGGTGGCGGCCAGGCATGTGGTGGGCGTTTCCGACGGGATCATGAAACTGCGCGGCCGCTGGATGGACTATCGCGTTGGCGACCGCATGGTGCCGTTGATGCCGACCTTGCATCCCGCCTATCTGCTGCGCCAGCCGGCGCACAAAAAGCTTGCCTGGCGCGACCTGCAGTCGGTCCGGGACAGGATCCAGGCGCTTGCCGGAACCCGCGACGCGAGCTAACTAGCGCAGCTGCTTCAAAGGGCTTGAAAAGATTCGTACACGCCTTGTCTTGATCTGGTTGATGCTCGCCACCACCGCGGCGGTGGCGCAGCCGGCCGTCTCGCCGAACCTGCCGCCGGCCACCATCGTGCCAGCCGCCGCGCAGCCCGCCGCCATGGCGCCGGCGCCGCCGCAGATTCTCAGCCCCGACGATGTCGCTCTTTACAAAGAGATCATGCAGGCGGAGCGGGACGGCCAATATTCCCGGGCCAAGACTCTCTTCGCCAAGGTGAGCGACACCTCGCTGGAAGGCTATGTCGAGGCCGAGCATTTCCTGTCGGCCTCGCCCAAAAGTCTCACCGCCCAGCCGCTGGTGGAATGGCTGGCGCAATGTCGCGATCTGGCGATTGCCGATCGCATCTACCGGCTGGCGGTGGCGCATTCGACCAAAAAAGTCCGCCATCACCACAAGACCATCCTGGTCGCGGTGGTGACCAACATTCCCGCCCCCAGCGGCGTGGGCAAGCGCACCGGCGGCTATGAAGACCTGGAACTGCCCGAGCCCATGCCGTCCTCGGATGCGGCGCGCGGGGTGATGACGGGCATTCTGGCCGCCATCAAGGAGGGACAACCCGACCAGGCGCTGGCTTTGATGCAGTCGGTCCAATCGACCTGCACCCCTGCCGACAATGCGGTTATGGCGCATCGCATTGCCGCCTCCTACCGCGCCGAGAGCCGCGACGCCGACGCCTACAGGCTGGCGATGTCGGTGTCCGATCCGTCGGTGCCGCAACTGATGTGGGACGCCGGTTTTGCCGCCTACCGGCTGGGTGACTGGGCCAATGCGGAAACCCAGCTGGAAAAGCTGGCCGAAACGCCGGACGCGCAGAACAGCCTCAGGGCGCAAGGCGCGTTCTGGGCGGCGCGCGCCCATATGCAGTCCGGCGATCCGCTCAAGGTGGTGACGCTGCTGAACTTCGCCGCCGAGAAGGAGCCCAGTTTCTATGGCCTGATCGCCGAGCGCATGCTGGGCATCGACACCCAGTCCGGTTTCGCCGACGCCATCATCAACCAGGACGATTTCCGCGACCTGATGGCGGTGCCCGCGGCGCATCGCGCGGTGGCGCTGTGGCAGATCGGGGAAACGGAATTCGTCGGGACCGAACTCAACCGCGCCTTTGTGAACAACAATGAACGGCTTGATCCCGCCATGGCGGCCTTGGCGCGCGGCATCGGCGTGCCCAATGTCGAGTTGCGCGCCAGCGAGGCAAGCGCGGCGCGCGGCATCATGCTGACCGGGCTTTTCCCGGTGCCGCCTTACAGTCCCGATGGCGGCTATCGCATCGATTCCTCCCTGGTGCTGGCCTTCGCCCGCATCGAAAGCCGCTTTCAGACGCAAGCCACCTCGCCGGTGGGCGCGCGTGGGTTGATGCAGCTGATACCCACCACCGCGTCCCTTTTCGGGGTGAGCGATCCCGACGCGCTTTACAATCCGGGCACCTCGCTGGAAGTGGGCCAGCGCTATCTGGAGCAGCTGCTGCTGAAGCTGGACGGCAATCTGCTGGAGCTGGGCGGCGCTTATAATGCCGGGCCGCTGGCGGTGGACCGCTGGCGCAACACCAAGGCGGGCGGCGATGATCCGCTCTTGTTCGTGGAAAGCATTCCGGTGGCGGAGACGCGCTCTTACGTCAAGCGGCTGATGCTCTATCACTGGCTCTATCGCCGCCGCTTCGGCCAGGATGCCAGGAGCCTGGAGGAAACCGCCAGTGGTCAATGGCCGATCTACCAGCCTTATCACGAGACCGTGCCCGGGGCGCCGTCGGCCAACAGCTATGGCCTGAAGATCAACGCGCAGAATTAGCAATTGCCTGATGTCCCGAGCTCTTTTACCGCTCGCTATCCGAGAGGTGATTGGGCCGGGCTCGTGTGGGTAGCAGAAAGACCGCTTTCTGAATCACCGAACAGCTAACCCAAGGGGCCGATTTTGATCGGGTCCTCGGTCCGCATTTGCAACGGACATAACCACCAATAAAATTCTCACCATGGCCGGCCTTGAGCCGGCCATCCAACTTCTTTTTTGCGGACGCAAAGTTGGATGGGCGGGTCAAGCCCGCCCATGGAGAAGTGCTCTATGGAGAAGTGCTTAAAGCCTGGCGAGCACCCGCGACGGGACCCGCAAAGCGTGCAGCAAGGTCAGCGCCAACCCGCGCCAAGCACCCTTGTGCGGGCGCGCGACATTGACGGCGCGGGCGCGCAAGGACACCAGCCGCCGGCGCCCGATGCGGCGCACCAGATCGGCGTCTTCCACATCCACCAGGGCGCGATAGCCGCCCAGCTTCTGGTAGAGGCGCTTGGGGATCAACAGTCCCTGGTCGCCATAAGGCAGCGCGAACAGCCCGGTGCGCAAGGCCGCCTTGGCTTCGGCGCGGCGCGCCTCGCCGCCAAAATCCTCCAGCGCGAAATGGAACACCGCGGCGCGGGGACGCTCCATCACCGCCTGGTCGATGAAGGATTCCGCCTCCATTTCCCAGCCGGCCTCCAGCGCGGTTTCGGGATGCAGGAAGAGCAGCCAATCGCTTTTGGCGATCGCCGCGCCATCCGCCATCTGGGCGCCGCGATTCTTGCGGGAATGCACGACATGGGCGCCGGCGGCGTCGGCGATCACCAGGGTGCCGTCGGTCGAGCCCGCATCGCTGACGATCACTTCGCGCACCACGCCGCGCACCGCGCCGGCGATCAGGCTGTCAAAGCAGCGCGGCAGCAGGCGTCCGGAATTCTCGGTCGGAACGACGACGGATATCATCACCGCATAATGACAAAGATGCCGCTTCGCACAACGCTTTTGCGGTCGCAGGCTGAACGATTAACCACCCGTAATGACTGCCTTTAAACTGAGCAGATCATGGAGCCGCGACGGCGCGCGGCCCCTGACAATTTGTCCGGCTCGGTGACTATTTCAGCGGCACCGCATAGGCGGTGAAGGTCCCCGGATCCTTGTCCTTCAATGCCGGATCGCGCTGGTAGTTGAGCTTGGCCTCCAGCACGTAAGCGGTGGAGCCCACGGTGGTGACGGCGGTGGGCAGCATATAGTGATCCTTGATCACCCGGATGGTGGCGGTGTTCCCCGACACCGTGACTTCATCCAGGCGGCCATTGCCGTCCTTGCCGCGGCCTTCCACCATCAAAATTTTGCCGTCGGACGTGAGGCGCATGCCGTCGGGCTGGAAGATATCCATGGAGGTGGCCAGGTTGGTGCCCTGCCCGGCCGAGCCGTCGGCCTTCATCGGCACCGCAATCAGGTGATTGCCGTTATAGGTGTTGGTGTAGAGCGTGTCGCCCTGCCACACCAAACCGTCCAGCGAGGGATCGGACTTGTCGTTGACATACCACACGGTCAAAGCGTCACTGCCATTTGCCAGTTTCAGCACCCGGCCGTTCTTGGTGTCGGTGACATAGGCGTCCTTCTTTGACCCTGGGCCCTTGAGCGCGATGTCATTGCAGAAGCCGCCGCCGGGGAATTCATAGCTCTTCAAAAGACCGCTGGTCTTGAGCGAGAAGGTCTTGAGGGTGGCATGATCGCCATTGTCGTCACAGACATAGAGCGTGCGGGACGGAAAGTCGGCGAGCACCCCCAGCACGCGGCCGAAATTGCCGGCGTCCTTGCTGATCCAGGTGGAGGCGGTCTTCTGGCCCGGCAGTGCGCGATAAACCGCACCCAGATTCATGCTGCCAATATAGAGAACGCCGTTGGGCGTAGAGGTCAGGCTTTCCGGAAAGGCCATGGGCGCAGTCAGCACCACGTCGGTGGCGGCAAAGGCCGGCACGGTCAGAGCGGCAAGGGCAACAGCGGTGGCAAGCAGTTTCATTGAAATCTCCCCATGATATACGGCGGTATACCGCGCCACCCTACATCGTGGAAGCGCAGTTACGGTATAATAACCGGCTGAACGCAGACATTTTCAGGGAGGCAATCAGGGGATGTTAAATCTTCTGCGGCGTTACTGGCGTGTAATTTTGATAGCGGCGGTATTCGCTGCTGGAGTGTTCTTTGAGTGGAAATCTGCGAACGGCCCTCCTCAACATTCGTATGCCGCAGTCGCGCAGATTCCATCACAGCCACGCCCCGAACAGAACGCTATCCATACGCAGCAGGCCCAAGAAACAAAGTCCCGCACCCCACAAGCGCAACCCATTCCCTTGGCAGGCTCTAACAAAAGCTCTCCCCTGTATGTACACGCCGAATGCGAACATGGCTGCGGCTATCCTGAAAACGATTCCTTTTGGAATAGGCTCCAGAATGACCCCAACGCGATGTTTGCGGGGGCCGTTGCCCTCTTCACGTTGGGGCTGCTCGCGGCCTCCGTGTGGACCAACCTGATTAATCTCCAACAAATCAGGCTTGCCCGCGACGAGTTTAACGCCACACACCGGCCCAAGATTTTTATTCAGTCCGTTGCTGTAACGGATAAGGGGCAACATCCATTCTCTGGCGGAGATTTTCACAAAAACGCTAGAGGGGTTATCACGATAGCTAACGGCGGAGACGCTACCGCCTTTATCATCGCATGGCGCGCTGTCATTTATTTTCAGTCCGCTACTAGTGCCTTTGTCCCTCATCTGGACGAGGCACCAATTCAAACTCCTGCAGCCGACGCTCCCGGAATTGTACCTGGAGGTTGGCAAGACATCGGGCACCAACAGGTCCAAGCCGTTGAACAGGCTTGGGCCCAGTTTGTAGCGGAGGACGGTAGCAGAATGTTTTTCATCGGTAGAATTACCTACCAAGGGAAAGACAAGATCACGCGTAATACGGGGTTCTGTCGCGAATACGATCGGATAGATCGCGGCGCTTGGCTAGCAATCAAGGATTCCGAGTACGAATACGCCTACTAGAGCCGTAACCACCGGTTGCAGCCGTGAAAGTTTTCCGATAGCGGCTAACCCATTGATAGGGTGTAGCCGTTAGCACTGTTAAGTCCGGCATAATCGCCTCCTACAATTTTGTACTTGCTTTGTTCTTATTTGGGTTTACAGTCCCAAATATGACCACAGTCCTTAACACCACCATCCGAACCGAAGGCCTGCGCGGCCGGGGCGCCGTCTCCAACACGGTGGGGCGCTATGAAAAGCAGACCCGCGTTTTGCTGGATGACGGCTGGGACGACGGATGGAGGGCGGGCGATGACGCCCCGCCCCCGATCAAGACCGAGGTCATCCATGACGCCACCCGCAGCATCATCGCCCACAACAAATCGCCCGACCTCAGCTTCGACCAGTCGATCAATCCTTATCGCGGCTGTGAGCATGGCTGCATTTATTGTTTCGCCCGCCCTACCCACGCTTATCTGGGCATGTCGCCGGGAGTGGATTTCGAATCCCGGCTGTTCGCCAAGCCCAATGCCGCGGCGCTGCTGGCCAAGGAGTTGAGCGCGCCGGGTTACGTGCCCAAGGTGATCGCCATGGGCACCAATACCGATCCCTATCAGCCGCTGGAAAAGAAGATGCGGATCACCCGTTCGATCCTGGAAGTGCTGCGCGACTTCCGCCATCCGGTCGCCATCGTCACCAAGTCGCCCCTGATCCTGCGCGATCTGGATATCCTGTCCGACATGGCCAAGATGGGCCTGGCCAAGGCGGCGCTGTCGGTGACCACGCTGGACCGAAGGCTGGCGCGGATGATGGAGCCGCGCGCCGGCACGCCGACGCGGCGGCTGCAGGCCATCCAGGGGCTCAGCGATGCCGGCGTGCCCGCCGGGGTGATGTTCGCCCCCGCGATTCCCGCCCTGAACGATCATGAGATGGAGGCGGTGCTGAACGCGGCGGCCGGTTATGGCGCGCGCTCGGCCGGCTATGTGCTGCTGCGCCTGCCCTTGGAGATCAAGGACCTGTTCCGCGAATGGCTCGACGTCAATGTGCCCGACCGGGCCAAGCATGTGATGGCCCTGGTGCGCCAGATGCGCGGCGGCAAGGACTATGACAGCAACTGGAACACGCGCATGACCGGAACCGGGGCTTACGCCCAGGTGATGGCGCGCCGCTTCCACATGGCGGTGAAGCGGCTGGGGCTGAACCAGCCGTCCGCGCCGCTGGCCGTTCACAAGTTCAAGCGCCCCGCCCGGCTGGGCGACCAGCTCGCGCTGTTTTAAGGTCTGGGCTCAATTGGCAATGATAAAATCAGTAACTTGTCATGGCCCACCACCCCGGTCCGCGCGGGAGCGCGGCCGGAGTGTAAACTCCATGTGGGCCATCCAGATGAAGCGCGCATAATTCCTGCCGAAAAGTCTGTGTTCACCTGGATGGCCCGCATTCGCGGGCCATGACACTTTGGAATAGTTTTCCAATTGAGTACGGGCCCTAACCTCGGTTCGGCGGCAGCATCGCTCAGTGCACGCTCTCCAGATGGCGCAGCTTGTCGGGATTGCGCATCACATAGATGGCGGCGATATGGCCATCCTCGATAGCGAAGGCGGTGGTCTGGATCTGGCCGTCCGCCTCCATGGTGATGAATCCCGGCAGGCCGTTGATGCGGCCATAGCGCAAAAGCTGTGACGGGTTTTGCGCGAACACCTGGGCCAGGGCGGTATGCACTTTCATCACATCCTCGGCGCCGGTGAGGATCCTGAGCGCCGCCGGACGCTTGCCACCGCCATCGGAATGCAGCAGCACGTCATCGGATAAAAGCGCGCGCAACCGTCCCAGGTCGCCTTCGCGCGAGGCCGCAAAGAAGGCCTGGGCGATTTCCAGCCCATGCTCCGGCGCCACCGCGAAACGGGGCCGCTCGGCGCGCACATGGCTTCGGGCGCGGCTGGCCAGCTGGCGGGTCGCGGCCTCATCGCGGCCGATGGTTTCGGCGATCTCCTCGAAGCCCAGGCCGAACACGTCATGCAGAAGAAAAGCGGCACGCTCCAACGGCGACAGACGTTCCAGCGCCAGCATCAGCGGCAGGGTGACGTCGTCGACCTCGTCTTCCTCGGGCGTGAACACCGGCTCGGGCAGCCAGGGGCCGACATAGACCTCGCGATTGCGCCGTGCCGACTTCAGCACGTCCAGACAAAGCCGTGTCACCACCCGGCGCAGGAAAGCCTGCGGCTCGCGCACGCTCGCGCGGTCGGCCGCATGCCAGCGCAGGAACGCCTCCTGCACCACGTCCTCCGCGTCCGCGACCGAGCCCAGCATGCGATAGGCGATGCGGGTCAGCCGCGGACGCAGCGGATCGAAGACGGACGCGGCGTCTTCGCCGGTCATCAGGCAGCCCGCTTCTGCAGAATGGCCGGGCTCACCCGGAAGCCGACCCCGATGCGGTTGAAGCTGTTGATCACCCCGATCATAATGGTGAGGTTGATCTGCTCGTCGGGGCTGAACTGTGCGGCCATTATCTGATAGTCCTCGTCCGGCGCGCCCGTCTCGGTCAGCCGGGTCAGCGCCTCGGTCCAGGCCAGGGCGGCGCGCTCGCGTTCATTGTACAGCGAGGTCTCCCGCCAGGCATCCAGCATGATGATGCGTTCCTCGCTTTCGCCGGCGCGGCGGGCCTCCTGGGCATGCATGGAGAGGCACACCGAACAGCCGTTGATCTGGGAGGCGCGGATCTTGACCAGTTCCAGCAAGCTGGGTTCCAGGCCGGATTTGGCGACGGTTCCCGCCAAATCGATCAGCGGCTGCACCAGCTTCAAGGAATGGGCGTAAGGGTTGAGGCGCGGGGTCATGACAGGTTCCTTTCTTGTGCGGGATCATCCCCGCGAAAGACAGGACGAGACGGAAGGCCCGGAAGGTGACATCGGGGCGAAAAATTTCGTGAGCCGCCCCGTCATCAACAGTTCCGGAGCCGGTCGCGGCTTGGCGGCCCGGGCGCCGTGTTCTAACCATGGGCCATGCCGCACTACATCTATGAGTCCCGCCTGCTGAAGACCCTCGCCGGTCCGGTCTGCGGCGTGGACGAAGCCGGGCGCGGGCCGCTGGCCGGCCCGGTGGTGGCGGCGGCCGTCATCCTGGACCGCGCGCGCATCCCCAGGGGGCTGAACGACTCCAAGCAGCTGGACGAGGAAACCCGCGAACAGCTTTTCCCCCGCATCCTGGAGATGGCGGTGGCGGTGGGCGTGGGTGAAGCCGATGTCGGCGAGATCGACCTGGTCAATATCCGCCAGGCCACGCATCTGGCCATGGCGCGGGCCGTGCGGGCGCTGAGCGTGGCGGCGGAATTCGCGCTGGTGGACGGCAACGATGCCCCGGCTCTGCCCTGCAAATGCGACACGCTGGTGGCCGGCGACGGGCGCTCGGTCTCCATCGCAGCGGCCTCGATCATCGCCAAGGTGACGCGCGACCGGCTGATGAAGCGGCTGCATGACGAACACCCCGGCTACAACTGGAAAAACAACAAGGGCTACGGCACGCCCGAACATTATGACGGCTTGCGGCTCCACGGCGTGACCATCCATCACCGCCGCAGCTTCGGGCCCATCCGCAATCTGCTGCATGGTTTCGATCCCGCCGCTGAGATGGCGGTTTCCTGAGACGCACGCCGCAAGCCATCGGCGATGCCGTCGGTGAGACGGCCTTGCGCCGTCAGCCTGTGGATAAATTGAATCCTTTTCCGCGCATTCCCCCGCGATGTTTCAACCCTGACGAGTCCAGAGTTTACAAACAGCCACAACATCTAGTGTGTGCGTGAATCCGGGGACTCAATTCTAACACTTTGATTCCACAAGACTCTTGACCCGCGACTCCGGCCGAA
>DATAWO010000108.1:0-2569 GCA_036267165.1 Rhizomicrobium sp.
CCAGGGCCTCGGGCACGCAGCGGTTGATGATCTTGAAATAGCCGCCGCCAGCCAGGGTCTTGAATTTGACCAGGGCGAAATCCGGCTCGACTCCGGTGGTGTCGCAATCCATCACCAGGCCGATGGTGCCGGTGGGCGCGATCACGGTCGCCTGGGCATTGCGGAAGCCATGCTCCTTGCCCTGGTTGAACGCATCGTCCCAGGCGCGCTTGGCGGCCTTGGCCAGTTCGGCGTCGTTGATGGCCTTGTGGTCCAGCGCCACGGGCGCGGTGGCAAGCTTCTCATAGCCGGCCGCTTCGCCATGCGCGGCGCGGCGATGGTTGCGGATCACCCGCAGCATGGCGTCCTTGTTGGCGGCATATTCGGGGAAGGGGCCCAGCTCGGCCGCCATCTCGGCGCTGGTAGCATAGGAGACGCCCGTCATCAGCGCGGCGACGGCGCCGGCGATGGCGCGGCCCTCGCGTGAATCGTAGGAAACGCCGGCCGACATCAACAGCCCGCCGATATTGGCATAGCCCAAGCCAAGCGTGCGGTAATCGTAGGACAGCTGGGCGATTTCCTTGGAGGGGAACTGCGCCATCAGCACCGAGATTTCCAGCACGATGGTCCACAGCCTGACCGCATGTTCGAAGCCTTCGACGGCGAAGGTCTTGACGCCATCGCCCTTGCGGAACTGCATCAGGTTCAGCGACGCCAGGTTGCAGGCGGTGTCGTCCAGGAACATGTATTCGCTGCACGGATTGGAGGCGCGGATTTCGCCGCCGGCCGGGCAGGTGTGCCAGTCGTTGATGCTGGTGTGGAACTGGATGCCCGGATCGGCGCAGGCCCAGGCGGCATAGGAAACCTTTTCCCACAGATCGCGCGCCTTGACCGTCCTGGCGATCTTGCCGGTGCCGCGATTGGTCAGATGCCAGTCGCTGTCTTCCAGCACCGCTTTGAGGAAGTCGTCGGTGACCCGCACGCTGTTGTTGGAATTCTGGCCGGCGACGGAGGTATAGGCCTCGCTGTCCCAGTCGGTGTCATAGGTGCGGAACTCGATCTCCTTGAAGCCCTGGCGCGCGAAGCTGATGACGCGCTCGACCAGATTGTCGGGGATCATGCTCTTGCGCGCGGCTTTGATCTCGCGGCGCAGCGCCGGATTTTTCTGCGGGTCGTAGCAGTCGCCGCCCGAGCCTTCGCAGTTGACGCAGGCCTTCAGCACCGCCTTGAGGTGGCGTTCCGCCAGCTTGGAGCCGGCCACCAGCGCGGCCACTTTCTGCTCCTCGATCACCTTCCATTCGATGAAGTCCTCGATATCGGGATGGTCGATATCCACGATCACCATCTTGGCGGCGCGCCGGGTGGTGCCGCCCGACTTGATGGCGCCGGCGGCGCGATCGCCGATCTTGAGGAAACTCATCAGGCCCGACGAGCGCCCGCCGCCCGACAGCTTTTCATCGGCGCCGCGCAGGGGCGAGAAATTGGTGCCGGTGCCCGAGCCGTATTTGAACAGCCGCGCCTCGCGGGTCCACAAATCCATGATGCCGCCTTCATTGACCAGATCGTCCTTGACGCTCTGGATGAAGCAGGCATGCGGCTGGGGATGTTCGTAAGCCGAGGAGGATTTGGTCAGCCGGCCGCTCTTGTGGTCCACATAATAATGGCCCTGGCAGGGACCATCTATGCCATAGGCCCAGTGGAGCCCGGTGTTGAACCATTGCGGCGAGTTGGGCGCGCATTTCTGCGCCGCCAGCATGTTGCAGAGTTCGTCATAGAAAGCCTGGGCGTCGGTCTCGCCGTCGAAATAGCCGCCCTTCCAGCCCCAATAGGCCCAAGTGCCGGCCAGCCGGTCGAACACCTGCTTGGCGGATTTCTCGCCGGTGGTTTCCTTGCCCGCGCTCTGCCGCTTCCAGAGAAACTCCGGCACGCCTTCTTCCGGCACGGCCTTCAGCGTCTTGGGCACGCCGGCCTTGCGGAAGTATTTCTGCGCCAGCACGTCGCTGGCCACCTGGCTCCAGCTTTCGGGAACCTCGATGTCCCCCTGCGCGAACACGATGGAGCCGTCCGGATTGCGGATCTCACTGGCGGCGGTTTTGAAGGCAATCCCTTCGTAGGGCGAATGACCTTCGACCGTGAAATGGCGGCGAATCCGCATGGCAATGTCCCCAAATTTGACTGGCCTGGTCGCCTGTTCCGTGGCCGCCATTTCGGGGACAGTTTCCCGCCCGCAGGGCGGCAAGGCCTCTGCAGCGGGGTGATTTGGTCCGCCAGATTTGGTGGTCGCGAAGGGCGACTGGCCCAAACTATGGACATTCAGGTCGCCCGGGCGCAAGGGGGTAGTGGGTCCCCAGGTCTTAATCCACCAGATGTAGTGGTCGGGAACCCGCCAAAAAGCCGCGAGTCAAGCGGACGCCAAATTAAGACGCCGAAATATTTTTCTGCTGATTTCATCACAGCGTCACGGCGGCTTTGGACGCTTTGGGGATAAGTGAGAGCCTTGAGTCCCGCCGCCGCCAAACCACCGGCTATGGCGCTTTGCGGCATTGGCGAAGAAAGCCGCCCCGCCTATAGTCCCGCGCGAGTCTCCGGG
>DATAWO010000109.1:0-17246 GCA_036267165.1 Rhizomicrobium sp.
TATTTTTCGTTCAAAATAGCTCAATAAAATCAAAAGCGATTTTTGATATCAGGTAGCATGTCGGTCTGAGTGCGACAAAAAATCTTTTATGCAGAAAGATCAGTAACTTGGTCTATCGAGAAACAGTTGAGTGGGAGTGAGAGAGCGGTGGCTGCGGAGCAGCCACGATTTGGTCCAGTGGACCAAATCGAGCGACGAGCGCGCCGAGCTTGGGCGAGGCGCAAGCGATCACGCGGCAGCCATATGACGCCGTTGTGCAGGACATAAATAAATCGCCCTTGTGAAAGACCGCCGCTCCGATAGTCTCGCGTTTGCGGACTTTCATGGGGGAAGCAATGGGCGGACATCCATGGTGGTATCTGGTTCCTTATGAGAAGGACGTGATCCAGAGCCTGGAGGCGCTGCGGCAGCGGGAATTCACGGCCGGCCGCTACAACCCCGCCGAGCCGTTCCCGAAATTTCCCGTCGATCTCGCGCATGCGCCCGGTTGCAAACATGCCTCGATCGATGAGGCACGCGAGGACTCGGATGCGGACGGCACGCGGTCCATCCTGGATGTGTCGCGCCTGAGCGCCAAGCCGGATTATGATGCCGTGGCGCCGCTTGACGACGCCGAACTCATGGAATTCTTCGGCACCACCAGGCCGTCCGCCGACGACGTCGAAGACAGCGATGAGTTGTTCGAACAGATCGAACGCGGCCAGGGTGTGTATGTCCTCATCTATGAGGACGATGCGCCCGCGCAAATCTTCTTTGCCGGCTATTCATACGACTAGGCCCGGAAGGCGGGGCCGATCGGGGAGATTGGCATGCCGGAAGAACTGCGACGCCAGATCGCTGCGGTCATCCGGCACGATCTGGCGGCGGAAGCGCAGGCGGGATTTCCCCTGCTGCAACGCTTTCCGAACTCCGAAACGGCCAGCGTGCCGGCCACCTTCGCGCGCCTGGGCAAGCCTGACAGGGAAAGCCTGCTCGACGCCCTGGCGCACTATTCCACCCTCAAATGGTCCCATGAGGTCGTCCGGGAAAAACGGGCGCATCCGGTGCTGGGACCATACCTCGCCAAACAGCCGCTCTATCCGGCGGGGGACTGGTATGACGCGCGTCCGAAAAAGTCGCTGCTTAAGACGTCCATGACCGAAGCGGTGGCCGCCATGGGATATGTGCGCAAGAAACGGGATACCCCTTCGCCCTCCAGTGTCGTGGAGTTCTCTCATCCCGATCCCGCCGTCCAGGGCCGCCTGGTTGTCAGTTTTGACCCCGGCCTGCTGCGGCAAATGGATTTCGGTTTTCGCGAATGGTTGTGCCCCGGCCTGTCGCGGCATTTCGAACCGCAAAATCCGCGGGAGTTCATCCCGATCATGAGCTGGCTGGCCTATGACCATTTGTGGCACGGCGCGGGCACCAACAATCCGGTTTGCTGGGATGTCATTGCGGAAAAGAATCTGGAGGAGACCGGCCGCCTGCTTGGCGAGGTCCTGGAACGCCTCACGGCGCTGGCCGCGCGCATCAACAGTCTCGCCGTAAAGGCGCGCTAGAAGCTGTCTTCGCCGTCGTCTCCGGCATCAATCGTCGGCATCGTCGAAAAATTTTCCGACCGCTGTCGGTTCCGGGAAACCCCGTTCGTCGTTACGATGCCGCCCACCGAGGCCGGTCGAAACAGGGAGGCTGCCGATGAAACCCGTCATTACCGCCTTTGCGCAGTCGCCCGATCGCGGCAGGGGACTGGCGCGGGACATGCAGGTGCGCTGGGCGCTGGAGGAAGCCCGCCAGCCTTACGACGTCCGCCTCGTCTCGTTCGATGAGATGAAGCAAGCCGCGCATCAGGGGCTGCATCCCTTCGGACAGATCCCGACCTATGAGGAAGAGGGTCTCACCCTGTTCGAGTCGGGCGCCATCGTGCTGCACATCGCCGAACACCATGCGGGCCTGCTGCCAGCGGAGGCGAACGCGCGGGCCCGCGCCATCACCTGGATGTTTGCCGCCCTCAGCACCATCGAGCCGGTGATCCTGGAACTGGCCACCGCCAGGATTTTCGAGCGCGACAAGCCCTGGAACAAGGAGCGCATGCCGCTGGTCGAGGATCGCGTCCGCGGCCGGTTGCGGCAATTGTCCGCCCGCCTGGGCGATGCCGACTGGCTGGATGGCGGGTTCAATGCCGGGGACCTGATGATGATCGCAGTGTTGCGCCGGCTGGGCCCATCGGGCCTGCTGAACGACACGCCGAATGTTGCGGCCTATGTCGCCCGCGGCGAGGCGCGGCCCGCCTTCAAACGCGCTTTCGACGCCCAACTGGCGGTTTTCACCGCCGCATCGCAGGGCGCCTAGAGCCCGCCGCCAACGTGCGGAAACGCACGGTTTGGTCCTGCGGACGCCCGCGTGTAGCCTGCCGGGGAACCTCGGCACGGGACCTGCGTTTCGGGGCATGGCGGAGGAAGGGGCTTTGGGTGTCGCATAGCGCAATTGCCAAGACGGTAGCGGTGGACGTGACCGCGCTGGTCCAGCTGGATCAGACCGTGCTGGATGCGCTTCCCATCGGCGTCTATGTCTGCGACAGCGAAGGCCGCATCGCGCGGGTCAACCGCAAGGCGGTGGAATTGTGGGGCCGAAAGCCGGCTTTGTTCGATCACGCGCAGCGTTTTTGCGGATGCTTTCGCGTCGAAAACCTGAACGGCGGTTTCATGCCGCCGGAGGCCACGCCGATGGCGCATGCCGTCCGCCATGGCGCCAGTTTCAGGAATGTGGAAGCCCGGGTCGAAAATCCCGACGGGCGCCGCTGGGGCGCCTCCGTCACCATCGAACCGCTTTACGACGCCGGCGGATGCGTTATCGGCGCCATCAACTGCTTCCAGGATGTCACGCGGGAATTTGAACAGCGCGAGATGCTGGCGCGCCGGCAAAAAAGTTTCGACCTGGCGATGGTGGCCTCCAGGATGGGCACCTGGCGCTACACAATGGCCGACAATGTCTGCCTCTATGACGAAAATGCCCAGCGGCTCTACGGCCTCACCGAGGCGCGCTTTCTCCACGACGAGAAAGGCGTCAGGGAGAAATTCCATCCCGATGACATGGAGTTGATGTGGTCGCGCGTCGCCAGGGCGTTGGCGCCCGGCGGCGACGGCCTTTACGATGTCGAATACCGCGTCAAGCAGCCGGACGGCAGCTGGCGCTGGCTCAGCGCCTGGGGCTATGTCGAGTTCGAGGGTGAAGGCGCGGACCGCAAGCCGGTCGCCATCACCGGCGCAAGCCGCGACATCCATGATCTGGTGAATGCCGACGAAGCCCAGAAGGTGTTGATCAACGAGCTCAATCACCGGGTCAAGAACATGCTGGCGACGGTGCAATCCATCGCCATGCAGACCCAGCGTTCCACCCCCGCCGCTTTTGTGGAGAATTTCGAGGCGCGGCTGATGGCGCTCAGCCGGGCGCACGACCTGCTGACCCGGCGGCAATGGGCCGGCGTGTGCCTGCACGAGCTGCTGGACCAGGCCTTCTCGCCTTTCTTTGGCGCCGAGGACAAGCCTGTCCGGATGGCGGGGCCCGATATGATGCTTTCCGCCCGCGCCGGCCTGGCGATGGGCATGGTGGTGCATGAGCTTGCCACCAACGCCGCCAAGTATGGCGCCCTCTCGACCCCGGGCGGCCGTGTCGACGTGAACTGGTCGCTCGACGGAGACGGCGATGGCGCAAGGCTTTCGCTGCTGTGGCGCGAAAGCGGCGGTCCGCCGGTCATCAGGCCCAGCCGGCGCGGCTTCGGCAGCCGCCTGATCGAACACAGTATCGGCAATGATCTTGGCGGCGAAATCGAACTGGGTTACCTGCCGTCGGGATTGCACTGCCGGTTGGCCTTTCCTTTGCGCATGGAGCTGGCATGACGGCACTGGAAGGCTTGCGCGTGCTGGTGGTGGAAGATGAAGCCCCCATCGCCATGCTGATCGAGGACATGGTCCAGGACATGGGCTGTGTGGTGGCGGGGTTTGCCGCCACCGTTCCGGAGGCCCTGAAGCAGGTGAAGAATGGCGGTTTCGATTTCGCGTTGCTGGACATGAATCTGGGCGGCGCCAAGGTGGATGCGGTGGCCGATGCCTTGGCGGCCGCCGGCACTGCCTTCGCTTTTGCCAGCGGCTATGGCCGGGGCGGACTTGCCGGCCATCTGCAGGACCGGCCGGTCGTGCAAAAGCCCTTTCTCACCGCGGACCTGGAAAAAGCGATACGCCAAAGCCTGGGCGCGGCGCGTGCGCCCGCTTCACCGGCAGCCGGCTGACGTTCGAATCCTCAACCGGCCCAGGCGTGCGCCTGGAACACCGCTTCCAGGGGCGGTTTCGTGATGCTGCCGGTATAGTTGGTGATCGTGGAGGCGGCGACGATGGCGATGACCTCCAGCGCATGATCCTTGCCGAAGCCGGCGGCGATGAACCGATCGATTTGCGCATCGTCGAGACGCCCGCGCTTTTCGATCATCGTTCTGGCCAGGGCCGACAGCGCGGCGAGCTTGGCATCCTTGGGCAGGCGGCCCTCGCGGATGGCCTGGACATCCGCCGGATCGATGCCTTCCTTCAGCGCCAGGGCCGTATGGAACGCGACGGCCCAGCTGGACGCATTGGTGACCGCGTCGGTGAGCAGAACGGCCTGCACCTGCGCTTCCGTGAAGCTGCCGCCATGCACATTGCCGAACAGGCCGACGAGGCTGTTGATCAGAACCGGAGAGGTCGCCATCGCGCCGGCGATGTTGGGGATCATGCCGAAGGCCGACTGCAATTGCGCAAGTGCCGGCTTTGAAGGTTCAGGGGCGGATCCCATTGTGTGAACGGGAAAGTCTGTCATGTGAGTCAGCCTTTGTTGCGGTTCCTGGTTGATGTTCCCGTGGAACCCTTGCGGCTGTTGCCGTGACCGATCCCCGGTTGCGGCTTATCTGGGGATGCCGCGATGGCCGTGCGCGCCAATAAACCCTCGGTTCCCGCCAGACGGGCGTTGCGGCCAGCGAGGTCCGCGATAGACAGGGCGAACCCGGCCCGGCAGGATTTGGCCGAAATGCCCAAACCCCCTCGTTTCCCGCCAAGCCCGGTCCGCACCATAGAGGTGCTGACCTTTCCGGCGGTGCAGCTGCTCGATGTCACGGGGCCGGTTCAGGTCTTCTCCTCCGCCAACGATCTCGTCGCCGATGCCGGAGGTGCCGCGCCCTACCGGCTCAGGCTGGTGACCCAAGGCGGCGAAGGCGTCACCTCCTCAGCGGGGGTGGTTCTGACGGCAGGCCCGCTCAGCCGGCGCGGTGACGGGTTGGATACCTTGCTCGTCGCCGGGGGACAGGGGGTGGAGGCGGCCGCCACAAACCCGGACCTGGTGGATTGGGTGCGGCAGCGGGCGGCACAGGCGCGGCGCGTCGCCTCGGTCTGCACGGGCGCATTCCTGCTTGCCGCCGCGGGCGTGCTGGACGGGCGTCGCGCGGTGACCCACTGGAAGGACTGCGCCAGGCTGGCGCAGCGCTATCCGGCCGTGCGTGTCGAACCCGATCCGATATTCGTGTGCGACGGCGCGGTCTGGACCTCTGCGGGGGTGACCGCCGGGATCGATCTGGCGCTGGCGCTGGTGGAAGAAGACCTTGGCCGCGCCATGGCGCTTGCGGTGGCCCGTTACCTGGTCGTTTTCCTCAAGCGTCCCGGCGGACAGGCGCAGTTCAGCGCCGCCCTGGCCTTGCAGGCAGCCGACGACAGGTTCGGCGCGCTTCACGACTGGATCAACGGCCATCTTGCCGATGATCTCCCGCTGTCGGTCCTTTCCGATCAAGCGGGCATGAGCGAGCGCAGTTTCAGCCGCCACTATGCCCAGGCGACGGGGCAAACGCCGGCCCGCGCCATTGAGCGGCTGAGGGTGGAAGCGGCGCGGCGTCTGCTTTTGGAGTCGCGCCAGCCCATCAAGCGGATCGCGCAGCGCTGCGGTTTCGGCTCGGAGGAAACACTGCGCCGCAGCTTCCTGCGCCTGCTCTGCGTCACGCCGCAGGATTATCGTTCCCGGTTCAGGTTTTGAATGTTGTCTGGGTCTGGCTATAGATGGCCGCCCGATTGAACCATGCCGCATCGCAATTGGTGCAATCCGCCATGCGCAACGGAGGACCATGAAACAGTCCCTTGCCCACATCGCCCTGATCGTTCGCGACTATGACGAGGCCATCGCCTTCTTTGTCGGCAAGCTCGGCTTCCGCCTGCTCGAAGACCGGCCGGCAAAAGACAAAAGATGGGTCCTGGTCGCGCCGCCGGGTTCGGCGCAAGACGCCAGTTCGATCCTTCTGGCGCGTGCCTCGAACCCTGAACAGGCGGCGTTCATCGGCAACCAGGCCGGGGGGCGGGTGTTCCTGTTTCTGCGGACGGATGACTTCTGGCGCGACTACAAGGCCATGCGGGAAAAAGGCATTGTGTTTGTCCGGGAGCCCAACCAGGCCGATTATGGCATGGTTGCCGTCTTTCTTGATCTCTACGGCAATCGCTGGGATCTCATCGGTCGCTCGCCGGCATGACGCAAACCGCCCACCCCATCTCCCGCGTCTCGATGGTGATCGCGGCCGTCTCGACCGTGGTCGAATGGTACGACTTCACGCTTTATCTCTATCTCGCCACCGTCCTGTCGCGGGTGTTCTTTGGCGGCGCCAAAGGATCGCTGGTCGTCACCCTGGCCGGTTTCGCGCTCGCCTATCTGTTGCGGCCGCTGGGCGCGATGTTCTTCGGCCATATCGGCGACCGCTTCGGCCGGCGGCGGATGATGCTGTCCTCCATGGCGCTGGTGACCATCGCCATGCTGGTCACCGGGCTGCTGCCGACATATGCCGCCATCGGCCCGGCCGCGGGATGGCTGCTTCTGGGCTTGCGCTGCGTGATCGGCTTTTCGGTGGGCGGTGAATATACCGGCGTGGTCGCCTATCTGCTGGAAGGCGCGCGCGCCGACAAGCGCGGCCTGATCACGTCTTCGGCGTCGGCGGCCAGCGAGGTCGGCGGCCTGTTGGCGATTGGCCTTTCCGCCCTGACCGTCCACGCCTTGAGCGCCGCCGCCCTGGATGATTGGGGCTGGCGCATTCCCTTCCTGGCGGGTGCTGTGCTGGCGGCCATGGTGTGGATCGCGCGTTCCGCCATGCAGGAGTCGCCGGACTTCGAGCGCCAGCGCGCCACCGGCACCAGGCCGGAACGACCCCTGCGTTACACCTTGGCCCATCATCCCAAAGGTATCTTGCGCTCCTTCGCCATCTCGGCACTGGGCTCGATCACTTATTATGTGGGGATCACTTACGTCCCGGCCTTCCTGACGTCCGCGGGGGCGCTGTCGGAAAACACCTCGCTCTGGCTGTCGGTGCTGCCGGCGCTGGTGGTCATTCTGGTGACGCCGCTGGCGGGCGCGCTTTCCGACCGCTGGGGCAGGAAGCCCGTGCTGGTGAGCTTGAGCCTTTGCAGTGCCGTGCTGCCCATCACCATGTTCTCGCTGATGGCCAGCGGTTCGCAGGCGCGTGCGCTGCTGGGCGCGGTCGTCCTGGCCGGTGTCGCGGGCGGGGTCAGCGCGGTGGGCGCGGTGGCGACCGCCGAGCAATTTCCGGGCGAAGGCCGGCTGAGCGGGCTTGCCCTGGGCACGACCACGGCCACGGCGATTTTCGGCGGGCTCACGCCCTGGCTCGCCCAGCTTCTGGTGGAGCGCACCGGCTGGCCGGTGATGCCCGGGGTGATGATCGCGGTGGTGGGAATCTGTGTGCTGCCGGTTCTGCTGGCGCTGCCGGAAACCGCGACCCGGGATGGCGGCGGGTGATCCCGGCCGGTCTGCCGGCCAAGATCACCCATGCCGTCACGTCAGGTTATGGCGGCGCTCCATCTCGGCGGCGCTGGGCTCGGCCAGCTGGAAATCGCCGATCCTGACCGCGCCATCAGGCCGGTAGTTCGCCACGATCACGCCGGTAGGATAGGCCTTGGACTTGACCAGCGTCAGCCCCGCAGGGATGGCGCCATTTCCGAACAGCCGCTTGCCCTTGCCCAGCACCAGCGGAAAGACCAGCACGCTGAACGCATCCACCAGATTGTTCCGCCACAAGGTCTGCAGCAGTTCGCTCGAGCCCTGCACCAGAAGATCGGGGCCGTCTTCGCTTTTCAGCGTCTTCAGCGCCGCGAGCGTGTCATCGCCCAGAAGCCGGCTGTTCTGCCAGGAGAGCGTCTTGTTCGAACGCGAGGCGACGTATTTGGTGACCCGGTTGAACATCGGGGCGATCGGGTCGTCGGGATCGGTGACGAACGGCCAGTGGCCGGCGAAGATGTCATAGGTCTTGCGGCCCAGCAGCAGGTCGAAGGGCCGGCTCAAGATTTCACCCATCGAAGCGCCCAATGCCGCGTCGAAATGGGGGACGGCCCAGCCGCCAAACGAAAAGCCGCCGGTCGGGTCTTCCGCGGGCCCGCCGGGCGCCTGCATGACGCCGTCCAGGCTGATGAATGTGGCAACGATGATCCTGCGCATGTCTGTCTCCTGTCTGGTCATCTTCATGGCCCAAGGACGCCCGCCATCCTGCCATGCCGACAGGCGGGGGCGATTATTTCTCGCGGTTCCCCGCTGGACCTTGCGGGCGATTTCGGCTTGGCTTGAAGGCGGGGAACGAAAGATCTGTCTCATGTCCGACAAGCCGGTGGCCGAACGTCTGCAGGTCAAGGGCGAGCGCCGCCTGGCGGTGATCGGCGCACCCGCCGGCATGGACAAGCGGATCGGCGTGCAGAAGGCCCGTGCGGATGTGGCCGAGGCCGATGTCGTCCTGCTGTTCACGCCCAGCCGCGCCGCGTTTGATGCCGGGCTGCCGGCGGTGCTGAAGAAGATGTCGAAGACCGCGATCCTCTGGGTCGCCTATCCCAAGCTGACGTCCAAGCTCGCCGCCGACCTCAGCCGCGACGTCATCCACAAGCTGGCGCCCAAGCATGGCCTGGACACTGTCAGCCAGATCGCCATCGATGACGACTGGTCGGCGCTGCGGCTCAAGCGGCTGGGATAAGCCTCACCGGGGGCTTGACTAATACTCTTTTTGAGCATAATTAAGTCCTGTCAGTGAGGAGTTCGCTGGCACAGACAGGAACGAGGGAGCCTCGTATGCAGACCAGGGATTTCGGCGTCTTCATCGGACGCTTTCAGCCGCTGCACATCGGCCATGAACATGTGGTGCGGCAGGCGCTTTTATCCGTCAAACACCTGATCGTCCTGGCCGGCTCGGCCAATGTCGCGCGCGACCCGCGCAACCCCTTCACCTTCGAGGAACGCAAGGCGATGTTCCGTTCCTCTTTCGCCTATGAGATGGCGGAGGAACGGCTGATCATCGAACCGCTGCATGACCATCTTTATGCCGACACCGCCTGGGTGACGGAAGTGCAGCGCCGCGTCAATGCGATTGTGGACGACATCGGCAACAGCCACGGCCATCGCAGCCAGCCGATCGCCGATTTCAGCATCGCGCTGGCCGGCTATGGCAAGGACGCTTCCAGCTATTATCTCACTTTGTTTCCGGAATGGAGCAGCATCCAGATCGACAGCCAGTACGGCACCTTCAGCTCCAGCGACGTCCGCAAACGCTATTTCCAGCGCATTCCCGAAGTGCCCGCCTCCATCCTGTCGGCCGGCGCGAGCCAGTGGCTGGAGAATTTCAAGATCGGCCAGGTCTTCCGCAATCTTCTGGATGAGACCGAGTATCTGGCCGACTATCCCAGGAAATGGGGCAGGGGTCCGTTCATCACCGCCGATGCGGTGGTGGTCCAGTCCGGCCATATCCTGCTGGTGGAGCGTGGCCGGATGCCCGGCAAGGGCCTGCTGGCGCTGCCCGGCGGGTTTGTCGACCCGGCGGAACGCATCCGCGACGCCGTCATCCGCGAACTGCGCGAGGAAACCGGCATCGCCGACACCAAGGGCAGCATTCCGCCCGCCATGCTGGCCAGCTTCATCGAGGACAGCCGCACGCGGGTGTTCGATGCGCCAACCCGTTCGCTGCGGGGCCGCATCGTCACCCATGCCTTCCTGTTCCGCCTGCCGGACCGGCGCAAGCTGTTCACCGTCAAGGGCGGTGACGATGCCGCGAGCGCCCGCTGGTACCGGCTGGGCGATCTCAGTCCGGAGATGTTTTTCGAGGATCACTGGTCGATCATCGAGCAGATGGCCGACCTTTGAATGTCCACGGGGGAGTCCCGCGGACTTATTTGGCAAGTGAGGAGATCACGTCATGACCAACATCATACTGGCGACCGACAGCTACAAGCACAGCCACTTCCTACAATATCCCCCCGAAGCCCGCATCATCTCGGCCTATGCCGAAGCCCGGACCAATGACTTCAGCGACCGGCTGCTGTTCTTCGGGCTGCAACCCTATCTGCTGGATCTGTTGTCGGCGCCGGTGACGGCGGCCGGCATCGCCGAGGCGGAGGAGATCTGCGCCGGCCATGGCGTGCCCTTCAACCGCGCCGGCTGGGACGCCATCCTCAGCCGCCATGGCGGCTTCCTGCCCATCGAGATCAAGGCGCTGCCGGAAGGCATGATCGTGCCCAGCGGCGTGCCCCTGGTCCAGGTCGAGAACACCGACCCGGCGATGCCCTGGCTCACCACCTTCATCGAGACCGCGCTCTTGCGCGCCATCTGGTATCCCACCACGGTCGCCACCCTGAGCTGGAAGTGCAAGGCGATCATCCGGGCGGGGCTGGAAAAGACTTCCGATGACCCGCAAGGCGCGCTGCCGTTCAAGCTGCATGATTTCGGCGCGCGCGGGGTTTCTTCCGGCGAGAGCGCGGCCTTGGGCGGGCTGGCGCATCTGGTCAATTTCCGCGGCACCGACACGATGGAGGCCCTGCTCGCGGCCCGGCGCTGGTATGGCGCCACGGCCATGCCGGGCTTCTCCATTCCCGCGGCCGAGCACAGCACCATGACCAGCTGGGGACCGGCGCGCGAGGAAGCGGCCTATGCCAACGTGCTGGACGCCTTTGACGGCAAGGGCCGCATCGTGGCGGTGGTGTCGGACAGCTACGACCTCGACCGCGCGGTGGCGGAGATCTGGGGCGGCAGCCTGCGCGGCAAGGTGCGGGGACGCGAGGGCGTGCTGGTGGTGCGGCCCGACAGCGGCGATCCGGTGGAAACGCCGGTGCGCACGGTGCGCACCCTGTGGGAGAAGTTCGGCGGCGCGGTCAATGCCAGGGGCTACCGGGTGCTTGATCCCCATGTCCGCGTTATCCAGGGCGACGGCATGAACATCGCCAGCATCGCCCGGCTGGTCGAGCGGATGGCGGAGGAAGGCTTTGGCCTCGACAATATCGCCTTCGGCATGGGCGGCGGGCTGCTGCAGCAGGTCAACCGCGACAGTTTGCGGTTTGCGATGAAGGCCAACGCCATGCGCGACGATACAGGGAGTTGGCGTGACGTCTCCAAATCGCCGGCCACTGATCCTGCCAAGGGCAGCAAGGCGGGGCGCCAGGCGGTGGTGATCCAGAAGGGCAGGCCGATCGCCAAACGGCTGGATGCGCTGGCGCCCGGCGAACAAGACCTGCTGGCGCCGGTGTGGCGCGATGGCAGGCTGCTGGTGCGCCATACCCTGGACGCGGTGCGGGCGCGGTCGGAGTCGTAAGCGGCGACCGCGCAACAAGAAGACTTGTCGCCACCCATCAAGAAAGCTTGTAATTGCGCAATTCATTCTCAGGCGCGATTACAAGACGCGCCTTCTGTAAAGCGCCAGGAGCGTCCGGTTTTCTTTGTGGTACACCGGCATTCGCCGCCCGGCTTTTGCCACCCCCGCGCCTTCTGAAGCCTTGTGAGAGAAATTCTTTCCCACCTTCCCGCAAAACCATCTTGGGTCCGCTTCAGCGGACAAAGATTCTTCTCTTCTCTGTGCGAGCAGCTTTTCCAGATTTTTCACAAGCGCTGTAAACATCGCATGGGTGTGATAGCATTGCATCATGTGCGGAAAATTCACGGCGATGGCGAGCTGGGCCGAGGTTGTTGTCTTGCCTCAGTCGCCGGCTAACGAAGGCGATGAAAAAAAAGATGGGACGGATCGCGCGGTGGCCTACCGCGTGATGACCAACCTGCCTATTATCGTGTTTGACAAGACGGCCTGCAGACGGCGCGTCGTACCCATGCGCTGGGGATTTCCACATCCCCAAGACTGGCGACGACCCCAACCGATCCACGCACGCACAGAGACGATTGATACGACCCGCGCCTTCGCCGAAGCTTTCCGCCAAGGACAACGCGGCATCGTGCTGATGCGGACCTTCAACGAGGCGCCCAACGTTGAAGGCCCGGCAGTCCAGCACACCGTCACGCCGGGCGATGGCGGCATGCTGGCTGCCGCCTTCCTGTGGCGGCGGTTTGACGTACCGGATCAGCCGCAGCCGATGTTCGCCTGCGTGATGGTCACGGTACCCGCCAATCCTCTGCTCTCGGGCCTGCCCACCGACCGCATGCCCGCGATCCTAGCGGAGGAGGATTGGGCGGTCTGGCTGGGCGAGGAGCCCGCGAGTCTTGAGGCGATAAAAGCCTGCCTGAAGACCGTGGAAGATGTGCGCTGGACCATGACGCCGGAAGAGCGCGCGAAATCCGCCAAGCGCGCCAGGCCGACCATTTCCGATCCCGCCGGCCTGTTCTGAAAGCGAATTGACTCTTTCAAGAAGTTCCTGTTTCGTTCCTTCATGAATCCGATGCTGTGGTCCATCCCCGGCCGCGTGCCGGTCAGGCTTTTCTTCGCCATCCGGCCGGACGGCCAAACCGCCGCCGCGATCGAAACACTGGGCACGCGGCTCAAGCGCGCGCACCGGCTGCGCGGCCGCGCCATCGCGCGCGCGCGCCTGCACAACACCCTGGCCGCGGTCCACGACACCGGCACGCTGAGCGAAAACATCGCCCGCGCCCGGGCGATCGGTGAGGGGCTGTGGCATCGCCATTTTTCGGTGCGCTTTGACTGGACCGGCAGCTTTCAGGGCGGCGGCAGCGGCCATCCGCTGGTGCTGCGCGGGGAAGACGGGCTCGCGCCCCTGGCGGCTTTCCGCGAAGCCTTGCGGGCGCGGATGCTGCGCGCGGGCTTTGGCGTGGAGCGCAGCTTCACCCCGCATGTCACCCTGTTGTGGGCCGACCGCTGCGTGGAGGACTATCCGATGGCGCCCATTACCTGGACGGTGCGGGATTTCGTGCTGACGGCGAGTGTGCAAGGCTGCTCGCGTCACATCGACGTCGCACGCTGGTCCCTGGATTGAATGGAGCATGCCCATGAGCAACGCCGACAGCGAAACCATCATCGTCACCGAGACCGGCCTGGGCAAATACCAGGTCGAGGCGCGGGTGAACGGCTCCGCCATCCTGATGGACGAGCCGGTGTCTGCCGGCGGGCTGGGCTCGGGCCCCAATCCCTATGATCTCCTGGCCGCGGCGCTGGGCGCCTGCACCACCATGACCATCCGGCTTTATGCCAATCACAAGGGCTGGCCGCTGAAGCGGGTGGAGACGGCGGTGCGCCACAGCCGCACCAGCCTCAATGCCAGGGACCGTTTTGATCTCGACATCGCGCTGGAAGGCGAACTCGACGCAAGCCAGCGGGCGCGCATTCTGGAAGTTGCCGGGCGCTGCCCGGTGCATCTGACCCTGACGCGCGGCTCCGATGTCGCGGCAAAACTGATGCCGGCCGAGGAAGCCCGCGCGATCCGGCCCACGGATGGTCCGGCCCATGCCGAGTGTATGCGCGAAGCCTGCATAGACTGACTGCGCCTCGCCCAAGTTCGGCGCGTTCGTCGCTTGATTTGGTCCACCGGACCAAATCATGGGGCTGCCGCCCCAACGCTCCTCACTATGCGGGAAGCCTGTACCGACTGATCCGTGCACGGATCAAAACGCCTCCACTGTCATCCCCGGCGAGCCGCGCGCCGAGGGAGTTCGTAGCGGTAGCGTACGAACAACCCAGGTAGGACACACCTATAAGCCCAACCACCTGGGTCCCCTTCCCCTCGCATTGCTTACGCAATGCTCAGCCGGGGATGACAAGCAGGGCATAAATGACAAGCAGGGCATATCAGCGAGTGAGCGCGCCCGCCGCCAGAAAGGCGATGTGGCTTTTGTAGCGGGCGCTGTCCCAGCCGCAGCCGAGCACCAGATCGCTCCACACCGAACGCGAGAGCAGGGTGGCCAGGATGTCGGCGGCGGCCTGGAGCGACAGATGCGGGGCCAGGGCGCCTTCCCGCTGAAAGCGTTCGGCCAGGGGGCGGAAGTTGGGGAGGGCGCTGCGTTCCCCGGTCTCGCTCTCCAGCGCCCGCACCACCGGCCAGATCTTGGGATGGATCTCCGCCATCCGCGCGACCACGGCATTGAGCGCGGCGCGGGCGCTGGGCGCGTCTTCGAGCTTGACCACCGGATGCTCCTCCCTGGCCCGCAGCGCCAACGCAATCAGCAGGGTCTTGCGATCGGGGAAATGGAGATAGATCCCTTGGCGCGACAGGCCGGCCGCGCGCGCCACATCGGCCATGGTGAAGTCCGGGCCTTCTTGCGCGCAGGAAAGGGCGGCATCCAGAATTCTGTCGCCGGTGGGTCCCATGCTTGACATGATGTAAACAATGCACCGGCAGCGGACTTTACACAATGTAAAACATCAGGGTTTTCGGGAAAAATACAATATGACAGTAAACGATATTGACTGTCATACAAAGAAAAAGGATCATCCTGAAGCCAAGCCGGAGACAGACATGACCGAAACCCCTGAAGCCCCCTGGTACGAAACCGTCGTCCTGCCGGCGCTGTTGCGCTGGGCCCGCCGCACCTATGGCGAGGCCATGCACAAGGCCCTGGCCGAGGCCGGCTGCGACGATGTCCCGCCCAACGGCCTCTATGTGATCGGCGGCCTGGCGCTGGGCGCGGGCGATGTGCCGCTCAGCGTGCTGGTGAAGGAGCTCAAGCTCTCCAAGCAGGCGGCCGGGCAGCTGGTCGATACCCTGGTGTTGCGCGGCTATCTCACGCGCGAGACCGACGAGGCGGACCGCCGCCGCTTCACCGTCGCCCTGACCGAACGGGGCCGCCATGCGGCGTCGGTGCAGCGGGAGGCGCGCGAACGCATCGACGCCGAGCTGCTCGGCCGGGTGGGGGCTGATGCGGTCGCCGGCGCGCGCAAGACCCTGGGCACCCTGATCGAGATGGGCCGGAGGAAAGAGGATGGCGATGATGCCCACTGATCCCGGCCACTGCAAAAGCGTGGCGCCGATCATGCCGACCACCGACGTGGCCCGCACCGTCGCCTGGTACCGGGCGGCGGGCTTCGCGGTGGAGGTCCATGACGGCGGTTTCGTGATGACCAAGCGCGACGATATCGAGCTGTTCCTGTCGCTCAATCCCGAACATGACCCAAAGCGCACCGCAGCTTGCGTCTATGTCCGGGTGGACGATGCCGATGCCTTGCACGCCAAATGGCGGGCGATGGCGGTCGCGGTGCGCCAATTGCGCAACACCGATTATCGCATGCGCGAATTCGCCCTGATCGATCCCGACGGCAATATGATGCTGTTCGGTTCGCCCCTGCCGGCCTGAAGGCCGCGGCGGTCATCCAGGCACGCCGCACCGTGACGCTGATCTCAGCCCGCGTCGTGGAAGATGATGCCCAGCACATGGCGCGCGCCGGTGAGAAGCCGGCTGACGCCATGGCGCATCTTGACCTGATAGTCGCCGCGTGAGCCCCTCACCGGGCGGCTGTTGACCGCGAACACCACGCCATCGCCTTTCGCCAGCGGCGCCACCATCACCCGCGATTGCATCCGCGGGCGCTGTTCGGTCAGCACGAATTCCCCGCCGGTGAAATCACCGCCTGGCCGCGACAGCAGCACGGCGACCTGCAGGGAAAAGACCTCGTCTCCATAAAGATCCTGGTGCAGGCAGTTATAGTCGCCGGGGCCATAACGCAGCAGCAGCGGGGTGGGCCGCGCCTGGCCGCGCGCATGGCAATGGTCCAGATAGCCGGCGTGACCGGCGGGAAAGCGTGTCTCTTTGCCCAGCCGCTGCTGCCAGCCATTGGCGATGGGCGCCAGGTGCGGATAAAGCGCCGTGCGCAGGTGCTCGACCGCGCGCGGCAGGGGATAGGCGAAGTAGCGATATTCGCCTTTGCCAAAACCGTGGCGCGCCATCACCACCCGGCTGCGGAATGCCTCGTCACGGTCATACAGGCCGGCGATCCCGTCACAGCCGGCATCGTCCATCAGGCCAGGCAACAGCGCCCAGCCCTGTTCATCCAGTTCTGCCGCGATGCGCCGCCAGTCCTGTTTCATGGCGCAAGACTAGGTCATGAACCCATAAAGGGGATTCCGTTTTTTGGCGAACAGTGATTCAAATGTCCAGCGATGGAGGTTTGGATGGCGCGGTTCGATTTGACGGATTTCGAGTGGTCGGTGATTAAGCCCTTGTTGCCAAACAAGGTGCGTGGTGTGGCTCGGGTGGATGACCGGCGGGTTTTGAACGGGATATTCTGGCGGCTGCGCACCGGGGCCCCCTGGGCGGACATCCCGGAACGCTATGGCCCGCATACGACGTGCGTGAACCGTTTCAACCGCTGGCGCAAGGCAGGGGTATGGGACCGCATTCTGGCGGCGGTTTCAAATGCTTACGACGGCGATCCGCAGATGATCGATTCCTCCTCCATCCGGGTGCATCAGCACGCCGCCAACGGTCAAAAAAAGCGACGCGATCCCGTTGCATGGGTCGCTCGCGCGGCGGTCTGACCACCAAAATCCATGCCCTGGTGGACACCTACGGTCTGCCGATCCTTCTGAAGATCACCGAAGGCCAGGCCCATGATGGGCATAGCGCAAAGGATATGCTGGGCAGCCTTGGCCGTGGCGACGTGCTGCTGGCCGACCGGGCCTATGACAGCGATGCTCTGCGCGAGGAGCTTGCCGCACGTGGGGCACGCGCCAACGTTAGGCTCATGCCCAACCGGGTGAATCTGCCGCCCTTCAACAAGCGCCTTTATCGACAGCGCAACCTAGTCGAGCGGTTCTTCAATAAACTCAAGCATTTCCGGGCCGTTGCCACCAGATACGACAAACGCGACGACAACTATCTCGCTTCCGTCAAACTCGCCTCAGCACGAATTTGGATGCGCTTTAATGAGTCGATGACCTAAGGGTCCTGAGATACTTCAACATTTACCGAACTGACCTGACTTCGACGGAGAAATGAAAACATAAAACGTTTTGGAACTCATCAACTTTTGAACTGCTCCGCCGGAGTTTCTTTGTACGGTACCC
>DATAWO010000110.1:0-6000 GCA_036267165.1 Rhizomicrobium sp.
GCGATCCGGGACGGGACCAGCAATCACCCGACCATCGCGCTCCAACATGCCGAACACGACGGTCTTGTTTTCGCGGCCAGCCAGATGGCCCTGACCGTGCTTGCGACCGCCTATGAATGTCTCGTCAATCTCAATATGGCCGTTCAACGGGCCTTTGCCGCTGGTGTCGGCCTGAGCCATCAGCTTCCGCAGTTCATGGGCCATACGCCACGCGGTTTTGTAGGTGCAGCCAATTTGGCGCTCTAGCTCTTTGGCAGCAACGCCGTGGCGTGTGCTGGTCATTAGATACATGGCAAAGAACCAGTTCGTCAGAGGCGTCCGGCTCTTGTGGAAGATGGTCCCGGCGCACGGGTAGATGTGATGCCCGCACTCTTGGCAGGCATAGGCCCGCCGCTTGGTCATGGGGTGAAACTGGGAATTGACCCCACAGCCGGGGCAATCCAACCGGGTGGCTCCGAACTGGGATTTCATCACGGCCTCCAAACAGGCCGAATCATCGGGGAAGTCAGTTTGGAACTCTTTGAAAGTATAACCGCTCATTTTCAGCCCCTTACAACCATTACTTGCTATAAGGGATAGCATGTTCAGTACTTGCTGTAAAGGGATAAATGCGGAATCAAGGGAACCGTGCTGTTGGCAAACCCAGGACTAGGGGGTGTGGAGGCGCCCCGGGGCCGGACAAGTGAAGCTTTGGATGGTTGCGACCTAGGCGAAAGAGTCCAGCCATAGGCCCCGGCCGACTGATCCGCTGACCAAGGTTAGCGTATTGTTAACTGAACCGGAGGGCTCGAACCTTGTCCACTTCAAGGCAAAGACTGCGAAACATTCTTTGGGGGGCACTCGGTGGAGTGGTCGGTGGCGTCATAGGCCAACTGGTCTATCGACACGGCCAGATGAGCGTCTGGGTTTTCGTTTCTGCTGTTGCGGCAGGCGGCTTGAGCGGGCTCTTTGGTCCGGTACGGCGCGCACCGGAGCTGTACTGGTCCGGGTTGTTGGAATGGTGTTTCACCAGCAGCCATGCGGTCTATCCCCGCAATTGAGGCGCCCACTGCCAAAGCTTCTTCCGAAAGCCCGGTCCGATGAACCCTCGCGTCGGGCCTTTTATTTATCCCGCACGGCGGCGGCCCCATCCGTCCCCTTGCGCTCGGAACGAAAATTCATCGCACAGCGGTGTAAATCATTGGAACAACAATATTATTTGTGCTTTTTTGGGTAGCCAGGGGCTTTCATGACCGCCGGGCGGGGCGAGTATCTGGCCAAGGCCAGGCAAGCGGACGAAAAGACCGCCAAGGCCAAGGACGCCCATATGCGGGCCAGCTGGCGGAAGATCGCCGCAAGCTACCGCGAGTTGGCCCAAGGCGATTGGGCCCGGCTCGGTTTGTATTTCTTGTCATCATGGCTGCCGCTTTTTGTCCAACGACGCGCCGGGCCTTCTCGGTCGCGGCTGCAGACTCGTGCTACGCTGCGGCATGGCGGACAAATCCGGACAACCACCAAACAGGGCGGCGCTGGCAATGTCAGCCTCGGAGCAGCGCGACAAGCTCATCAAAGAGATGGTGGAAAAAGAGCGCGCCGAGACGGATGCCAAAACCGCCAGGCTCAGAAAGCTGCGCCTCGCCCGGGAAGCAGAACTGGCGGCGCAGCCAAAGCCTGAAGCCAAGCGGAAACGCTGATCCGGCATTGGACCAGAAAACCGCGCTTTCTCAATAGGTTGTGAACAATTTACCAAAGGCATGATGCCTGAATTCGGGGGCGTCCTGGCGCGCGCATACCGGGCATGCCGGGTGGTGGCGGGGTTGTAGGACTGCCATGGAAAGCGGATAAACGATGCCTTCCAAACCCCGATTGTATTTTTGTTTCAGCCCGTAGAAGGCGTTAGGCGAGAGCCGGACCTCCAGCAAAAATGAGGAGTCCCACCCGTGTTTCCGGCTTTGCTTCCCACCTATAACCGGACGGATATCGCCTTCGTCCGTGGCGAGGGTTCCTACCTTTTCGCCGAGGATGGCAAGCGATATCTGGATTTCGGGGCGGGCATTGCCGTCAGTGCTTTCGGCCACGCCAATCCGCGGATGCTCAAGGCCTTGACCGAGCAGGCCGGCAAGCTGTGGCACACCTCCAACCTCTACCGGGTGCCGGGCCAGGAAAGCCTTTCCCAAAAGCTGGTCGCCAATACCTTTGCCGATACCTGCTTCTTCACCAACTCGGGGACGGAAGCGATCGAGCTCGCCATCAAGATGGCGCGGCGCTACCACTTTGCCGGCAGCCATCCCGAACGCTTCCACATCATCACCTTCGAGGGCGCCTTCCACGGCCGCAGCTATGCCGCGATCAATGCCGGCGGCAACGAGAAGTATCTGGAAGGCTTCGGGCCGCGCATGCCGGGCTTCGTCCAGCTCCAGGCTGGTGATCTGGAGGCGGTGAAAAAGGCGACCCGGCCCGAGACGGCCGCCATTCTGATCGAACCCTTGCAGGGTGAAAGCGGCGTGCGCGCGATCGCGCCGGATTTCCTGCGCGGTCTTCGCAAGCTGTGCGACGAACAGGACCTGCTGCTGATCTTTGACGAGATCCAGACGGGGCTTGGCCGCACCGGCAGGTTCTTTGCCTATGACTGGCTGGGAATTGCGCCCGACATCATGACAGTGGCCAAGGCGCTGGGCGGCGGCTTTCCCGTGGGCGCGGTGCTGGCCACCGCCGATGCCGCCAGGGGCATGACGGTGGGCACCCATGGCACCACTTATGGCGGCAATCCGCTCGCCATGGCGGTGGGCAACGAGGCCATCAACATGATCCTGGAACCGGGCTTTCTCGACCATGTCGGCAAAGTCGCCAATTACCTGCACCAGCAGCTGGGCGCGCTGATCGCGGCGCATCCGGACGTGTTCGACAGCGTGCGCGGGCAGGGACTGATGATCGGCCTGAAGATGAAGACCGATGCAGCCGCCTTCATCGCGCTGGCGCGCGCCCACGGCCTGGTGGTGCTGCCGGCGGGCGACAATGTGGTGCGCCTGCTGCCGCCGCTCACCCTGACCGAAACCGAAGCCCGCGAGGGCATCGAACTGCTGAACAAGACGGCCTCGCAGACCGAGGCGCAGAAAGCGGCCGCCCAATGAACGCTCCCCTGAAAGCCAAGCCCCGGCATTTCCTGGACCTGTCGGATCACGACAGCGCCACCCTCAAGGCGATCATCGCCGATGCGAGGAAGCGCAAGCTCACCCGCGGCGGGGTCGCCAAGGGCATGCCCGACACCGACCAGCCGCTGAACGGCAAGGTGCTGGCGATGATTTTCGACAAGCAGTCGACCCGCACCCGCATCAGCTTCGACATGGCGGCCCGGCAGTTGGGCGGCGGCACCCTGATGCTGACCGGCAACGAGATGCAGCTGGCGCGCGAGGAAACCATCGCCGACACCGCCCGGGTTCTGTCGCGCTATGTCGATGGGGTGATGATCCGGCTGCTTGACCATGAGATGGTCGAGGAGCTGGCGGCCAATGCCACCATCCCGGTGATCAATGGCCTGACCAAATGGTCCCATCCCTGCCAGGTGATGGGCGATGTGATGACCTATGAGGAGCACAAAGGCTCGATCGCCGGCGCCACCGTGTGCTGGAGCGGCGACGGCAACAATGTGCTGACCAGTTGGGTGCATGCCGCGGTCAAGTTCGGCTTCCGGCTGAATGCCGCCTCGCCCCGGGAACTGACGGTGGATGAGGAAACCCGCGACTGGGCCCACACCAGCGGGCTCGTCACGTTCACCACCGATGCCGAAGCGGCGGCGGAAGGCGCGGACTGCGTGGTCACCGATACCTGGGTTTCGATGGGCGACGACAATGCCACCAAGCGGCAGAATCTGCTCAGGCCCTATCAGGTGAATGGCGCGCTGATGAAGCGAGCCGGGAAGGACGCCCTCTTCATGCATTGCCTGCCGGCCCATCGCGGCGAGGAAGTCACCGACGAGGTGATCGACGGGCCGCAATCGGTGGTGTTCGACGAGGCGGAAAACCGGCTGCACGCCCAGAAGGCGATCCTGGCCTGGGCATTGTCTTAAGTTGCCCTGTCGCTTCGCTGCTTGAGGGCGGTGTTGAAAAGCACAGGTTTCAGCGCCATATAGCAGGCTCATGCCTGACAAGATGGATCCCCAACCGTCGCCTTATGGCGACTTCGTCCTGCCGTTCGACATCGCCAAAAGCGGTGTGCGCGGGCGGCTGGTGCGGCTGGATGCGAGTTCCGCGCGGGCCTTGCGCGCGCACGCCTTGCCGGAACCCGCGGCGCGGGTGGCGGGCGAAGTGCTGGCGCTGGGCGCGCTCCTGGGCACGGCGCTGAAGCTGGACGGGCGTCTCACCATCCAGACCAAGGGCGATGGCCCGCTGGATCTGGTCGCCGCCGACTATTACGGCGCGGACGAAGATCGCCATCGTGGCGTGCGCGGCTATGCAAGGCTGGATGTGGCGCGTTTCGCGTCTCTGGACGGTCATGCTTTTGAAAAGCTGACGGGCAAGGGCGCACTGGCCATCACCATCGAGCCCCGGCTGGGTGGCCAGAGCTATCAGGGTATTGTCGAGCTTTCGCCCAGCGGCATCGGCGCTTCGGCCGAGACCTATTTCGCCCAGTCCGAGCAGCTTCCCACCGTGATCCGGCTGGCGGCGGCGCCGCTCTATGTGGCGGGCGAGCGTGCGCCGCATTGGCGCGCCGGCGGCATCATGCTGCAGATGACGCCCGACGCCGCGAAGAGATCGGCAGGGGCGGAGCCGTCCGACGACTGGAACCGGCTGTCGCTGCTGTTGGGCACGGTTGAGGATCTGGAATTGCTGGACACCACGCTGGCGCCCGAGACGCTGCTGTGGCGGCTGTTCCATGAAGATGAAGTGCGGGTCGAGCCGCCCGAGCCGTTGATCTTCCGTTGCGACTGCGACGCCGGCCGCATCACCCAGGTGCTGAAAAGCTATTCATCGCAAGACCGCGCCGGCCTGGCCGATCCCGACGGTGTGATCCGGGCGAGGTGCGAGTTCTGTGGCAAGACCCATGAGATCGGGCCCGAGGCGCTGGCTTAGTCCTCATGCTTCGGCAAGCTCAGCATGAGGACTTCACGTAAATCCTCACCCTGAGCCTGTCGAAGGGTGAGGGTTAACTGGAAGCCTTCGCGATCACCTTGCGCAGGAACACCGCGCAGGCGTCCAGTTCGCTCAGCGCGCAGAACTCGTCCGCCCGGTGCGCCTGGTCGATCGAACCGGGACCGCAGATCACCGCCGGAATCCCATACGACTGGAAGTGCCCGGCTTCGGTGCCATAGGCCACGGCTTCCACCTGGTTGGCGCCGGTCAGTTCGCGCGCCAGACGGATGGCGGGGGATTCTTCATCCATCACCAGCCCCGGATATTGGGCGTGCAGGGTGGTATGGAAGGCGGCTTCCGCGGCGCGGCGCTGGTATTTGGGCAGGATTTCCGAGGCGGTACGCGCCTTCACCCGGTCCATGATCTTTTGCGGATCGCGGTCGGGCAGGCAGCGATATTCCCAGGTCACTTCGGCCTCGCGCGCCAATATGTTCACCGCCGTGCCGCCATGGATCACGGTGGCCTGGACCGGGGAATGGGGCGGATCGAAACGGGCGTCCGCATCGGCGCGCTGTTCGTCCCACACACTGTCCAAGAGGGTGACGAATTCGCCCGCCATCATCACCGCATTGGCGCCCTTTTCAGGTCCGCTGGAGTGATGCTCGCGGCCACAGCATTTGGTCACCAGCTTGGCGCCGCCTTTATGAGCGCCCACGATCTTCATCAGCGTGGGCTCGCCGATGATGGCCAGCGCCGGCTTCACATTCTGTGCCTTCAGATCGTCCAGCAGTCCCTTCACCCCGACACAACCGACTTCCTCGTCATAGGACAGGGCGAAATGAATCGGCCGGGTGAGCCGGGCCCTGGCGATCTCGGGCGCGAGCGAAAGCGCCACTCCGACAAAGCCTTTCATGTCGCAGGCGCCGCGGCCAAAGAGCTTGCCCTCGCGCAC
>DATAWO010000111.1:0-12133 GCA_036267165.1 Rhizomicrobium sp.
ACCCAGGTGCATTTACGCAATCGCCGATGAGGGTTAAACGCGATGCACATTGCGGTTATCGATATTGGTTCGCCGAAGAAAAGGAATCTGGGTTGGGCGATTCGCGGACCTCGCATTTCGGATCAGGGCGGCATCTCGACAAATGTATTGCAACGCTGAGCGCAGCCTTGTGTGATGGCCCTCTTGCGTTGGGATTTGAAGCGCCCTTATTTGGTCCGGCGCGCGCCAAGGCTTCCGATCTAACCAAAGCTCGCGTGGGTGAGTGTGTAAATGACGTGAATCGGCCATTTTCTGCGGGCGCGGGCGCTGCTGTTCTGGTTACCGCCCTGACAGTCGTACCTTACGTCCTAGCCAAACTTCGAGATCAGGCGCCGCAAGCGGCGGCGACGTTGGATTGACGTTCTCGGCTTTCAGATAATGACTTGTTGCTTTTCGAGGCTTTCGTTTCAAATCAACGAACGGCTTCGCCTATGCGTCATATTGAAGACGCCTTATTGGCCATTTCTTCCTTCCAACGTGGTGCGGCGAACTTGGCTAACTTCGATAGCTCTGCAAATGAACCGAACAGCTTTAATTTGCTTGGAGCTATGCTACTGCGCACCGGTTGGACAAGAGACATATCGGTCCTGTCGACGGTCTGTTTGGTTGTCAAAGCTTAACCGCAAACCCCGTCGTCGCCAGATGGATGGCCGGGTCAAGCCCGGCCATGACAGTCGACTTTGCTAAGCCGCCCGCCGCTTCGGCAGCTTCCTGATCTCCGCACCTTTTTCCTGCTCCGCCAGGCGCAGTTCATACAGCTTCTGCAGGTTCAACCACATCTCGGCACTGGTGCCGAACCAATGGCCAAGCCGCAGCGCGGTATCCGCCGTCACCGCGCGGCTGCCATTCAAAATGCTGGTGATGCGGTTGGTGGGAATGGCGAGTTGCCGCGCCAGTTCCGCCGCGCTCATGCCCAGTTCGGACAGCGCCTCTGCCAGATGTTCGCCGGGATGGATGGGAGTCCGTGCCATGTCACACCTCAATGATAATCCACGATTTCGACTTCCGCGGGACCGGCAGCGCCCTCGTCCCAGCGAAAACAGATGCGCCACTGGTCGTTGACCCTGACGCTCCACTGTCCCTTGCGGTCGCCCTTGAGCTTTTCCAGCCGGTGGCCGGGAAAATTCGCCACGTCCGCCAAACTTGCCGCGGCACCAAGCCGGTCGAGCACCATTTCGGCTTTGCGCCGGAATGGCTCAAATGGCTTGACCGTTTCGCCGCGGGCGAAGCGTTCGGTGCGCGCGTCGCGGCAACCCAGGATCATGGCGGATCGTAGCAGGCTGTACGTGTTACGTCAAGCATAATGGCGGAAACGAGCCCGTGGATTTTCCGCTTCGACAATTGGATTTGAAGCCGTTATGCGACCGGCCATGTCCACAGTGGCCCTGATCGACTATGGCTCCGGCAATCTCGCCAGCGCGACCCATATCTAGAAAATGCTCAAACTGTTTTGGGACGCTGACTGCAATTCGACCCAAAAGCTGGTCTGGCCGGGCTTACTTTCAAAGGCGATCTTGCCTTTCATCAGGTTCACCAGCGCGTTGGAAATCGCAAGGCCCAGGCCGGAACTGCCGGCCGCATGCTGACCTAGCTGCGAAAACCGGCAAAACAGCAACGCTTGTTGATCCGGCGGTATGCCCTCACCGAAATCGGTGACAATGATGCGTGCGGAGGGACGGCCGTCCCACGTCCCCTCTTCCACCGCGATGACGATCTTGCTGTTTCCTGGGGCGTAGCGGATCGCATTGGAGAGGATATTGATCAGGACCTGGCGGAAGCGCTCGGCGTTCCCTAGCAAGAGTGGGAGCGAAGCCCGCTGCCATTCGATCGTCACGTTGCGGTGCCGCGCCTGCGGCTCCAGGAGATCGGCGGTTTCGTCGATCACCGCGATGGCATCAAAGGGCCGTAGCGGTATGCGGAGCTGGCCCGACTCCAGCCGCGATATGTCCAGGATATCATTGAGGGTGGAGATCACCAGTTCTGCCCCCTTGTGAATGGAGCGCGTCAATGCCGCCTGGTCGCCGCTCAACCGCGTCTCGCGATTCAGGCGCGAGGCATTCAGGGCGATGCTGGTCAGCGGCGAGCGGATTTCATGGCTGATCTCCAGCAGGAAATTCGTCCGCGCCAGCGCCGCCTCCGCAATTTCAGCTTGTAAACGGCGAAAATCGGACTGCCAGCGCCCGGAACGAAGCACATACAGCAGCACCGACAAAATGCCCAGGCCGCCTCCCAGAAGCGGATCTGTCTGACCGACCATAAGAGCCAGAGACAGTGCCATGCCGATGAGAAAGGCCGGATTGAGAAACCGTATCGTCTCGCCCAGGATGGAACGACGGGCGCCTTCGGCCTGGGGATGCCGACGGCCATGCAGCACCGCGATGATGAAGGTCACATCGGCCAACGCATAGGAGGTCATCAGAAGATTGCCCGGATATCCTCCGTGCAGCTGTACGGTAAGATTTGCCAGAACCTTCACCAAAAAATACAGGTTTATCGCACCTATCAGCTGACGCGCCTCGCCGGGGGCCGGCCCAGCCAGTTGAACACGCCAAAAAAGAAAGTCAGCTGGAGGGCAATGGATCCCAGCCAGCGTGTCTGCGATATCGAGTTTTCATGCCCTCCAAGAAGGCCTGGCTGGAACACAAGCATGATGAGACCAACAACCAGGATGCATTGCGCGATGTCTATTCGCCGAAAATTAAGAGGAATTGTCATTGTCTTCGATTTGCGAGAACAGGAACAGCACGAGCACGGTTCGCGCCGAGGAAAGGGCGGTGAGAGTGCTGAACGCGCCGAGCCCTCCCTTGGGCGGGATGCTGTAAAATTGAAAATGTGTCTCCACGGAAAACATCGCCCAAAATTGATAGGCGTTTGAGATTCCGAGCAGGATCATCGCGACCAGCAAAATCCCCCAGATCAGACGCAAATTCCGACGCGCCTTCCGCAATTCCACATAGCAGAAGCATGCGGTCGCCGATGAGCTCACCCCATTCACAATAAACGCAAGCCAATGCCAGCCGGGAAACGCGCCGGCAATCCCCAATCCGGCGAGATCACCGATAACAAATAGCCAGAGCCACGTCCGATCGGAAAGCGAGAGCAGGAAGGCGGAACGGCCAATGGCCTTGTCCTCTCGCTCATTGCGCTGCTTGGCTAGGCCGCGGCTGCGAGACATCCCGCCCTTCTCCCACTCCACCATTTAGCATCCATGCTATTGGACGCTCAAGGCAATGTGTTGATCTCCGGAGAGCCCGCCACTATTTCGGCGTGTATAGGTATGCTGGGACAGCAGACCAGTCTGTGCTTCGACAACCCGACTTTGACCCGCTATACGACCCGTCATGCCCACAGTCGCTCTGATTGATTACGGTTCCGGCAATCTCGCCAGCGCGGCGAAGGCTTTGGCGCGCGCCGCCAATGGGAAAAGCGAGATCGTCACCACCGCCGATCCGCAGGTCGTCCTGGATGCCGAGCGTGTTGTGCTGCCCGGCGTGGGGGCCTTTGCCGACTGCATGAAGGGCCTGTCCGCCGTGCCCGGCATGGTCGAGGCCCTGCGCGAAAAAGTGCTGAAAGAGGGCGCGCCATTCCTGGGCATCTGCGTGGGCATGCAGCTGCTGGCCACCGTGGGCGTGGAGTTCGGCCGCCATGCCGGGCTGGGCTGGATCGCCGGCGAAGTGGTCAAGATCGCGCCGGCCGACCCCGATCTCAAAATCCCGCATATGGGATGGAACGAACTCAACATCCTCACCAGCCACCCGCTGCTCAACGGCATCGAGCCGGGCGCACATGCCTATTTCGTCCATAGTTTCGAGCTCAAGCCCACCCTGCCCGATGACCTGATCGCCACCACCGATTATGGCGGGCCGCTGACCGCCATGGTGGGCAATGAGAATATCGCCGGCACCCAGTTCCATCCCGAAAAGAGCCAGGCGACCGGCCTGAAGTTGCTCGAAAACTTTCTGAGCTGGCGGCCTTAGGGCTGTTTCGGATTAACATGACGCATGCGGCCTCCCTCATCCTCACCATGGCCGGCCTCCGAGCCGGCCATCCAGAGCCGCAGACACGGTGTTTGTTGCCCTGGATGGGCGGGTCGAGCCCGCCCATGGAGAGTGTAAGGAATCCATGATCATCTTTCCCGCCATCGACCTGAAGGACGGCGTCTGTGTCCGCCTGAAGAAGGGCGTGATGGAAGACGCCACCGTCTTCAACACCGATCCCGCCGCCCAGGCGCGTACATTTGCCGATCAAGGATTTCGCTGGCTGCATTGCGTGGACCTGAACGGCGCCTTTGCCGGCAAGAGCGCCAACAGCGACGCGATCAAAGCCATCCGCGCCGCCATCGACCTGCCGATCCAGTTGGGCGGCGGCATCCGCGACATGGCGGCGGTGGAAGCCTGGCTGGCCGCCGGCATCACCCGCGTGATCCTGGGCACCGCGGCGCTGACCAATCCGCAATTCGTGAAGGACGCGGCACGCGCCTTTCCCGGCCGCATCGTGGTGGGCGCCGACGCCAAGGGCGGCCGGATCGCCACCGCCGGCTGGGCCGAAGTCAGTGAACTGACTCCGGTCGATCTGGGCAGGCGCTTTGAGGATGCCGGGGTCGCCGCCATCCTGTTCACCGATATTGACGGCGACGGGCTGCTGAAAGGCGTCAACGTCACCGCAACCGCCACCTTGGCCCGGGCCCTGTCCATCCCGGTGATCGCTTCGGGCGGGGTCGGCTCCATCGCCGACATCGACGCCCTGATTGCGGCCAATGAGCCCCGTATCGAGGGGGTGGTGGTCGGCCGCGCCCTTTATGACGGCCGCGTCGAGGTATCGGCGGCGTTAGCCAGGGCTAACTCCGCATGAGCCGCCGCACGACCTCATCCAGCTGTTCCAGGCTGGAATAGGTCACCCTCACCTCGCCTTTATCCCCTTTTTTATCCACCCTGTGGGTAATCAGGGTCTTGAGGCCTAAGGTGGCGCAAATGTCGGCTTCCAGCGCCGCGATATTGGGATCTGGCGCGGGTTTTCCACCGGGCTTCTTCTTTGGTGAACGCTGTTCGGCTTGGCGCACGGTCAACGCGCCCTCGATCAATTCCCGCGCCCGGGCTTGCGGGTCAGGCACCCCGAGCAGTGTTCGGGCATGTCCTGCCGAGAGCTTGCCTTCCCGCACCCAGGCCTTCACGGCATCGGGCAGCTTCAGAAGCCGGATGGTGTTGGCGACATGGCTGCGGCTCTTGCCGACCTCGCGCGCCACATCTTCCTGGGTGCGGCCAAAGCGGGCGATCAGCTCCTCGTAAGCCGCCCCCTCCTCGATCGCGTTCAGGTCGGCGCGCTGGACATTCTCGATGATGGCGATTTCCAGCGCCTGGTCGTCGGGCAGTTCGCGCACCACCACCGGCACGTCATGCAGCTTGGCGATCTGGGCAGCGCGCCAGCGGCGTTCGCCCGCCACGATCTCATAGCGGTCGGAGCCGATGGGCCGCACCAGGATAGGCGACAAGACGCCCTTCTCCCGGATGCTGGCAGCCAGGTCCGCCAGCGGCTGCTCGTCAAAACTCTTGCGTGGCTGAAAGCGCCCCGGCTGCAGAAAGGCGACGGGCAGGGTGCGCGTGTCTTTCCGGGCGACGGGCTCGCCCTTCACCGCGGCGGCTTCATCGCCGATCAATGCCGAGAGGCCGCGGCCCAAGCCGCGCGGCCGATCCTGAGAAGGAGGGTTCATGCCGCGGGCCGCATCCGTTCCCGTTGGATCAATTCCCCAGCGAGTTTTATATAAGCCTGGCTGCCGGGACAGCGCAGGTCATAGACCAGCGCCGGCACGCCATGACTGGGCGCTTCGGAGATGCGCACATTGCGCGGGATCACGGTGGCATAGACTTTCTCGCCCAGGGTGGCGCGCACGTCATCGGCCACCTGGTCCGACAGCTTGTTGCGCTTGTCGAACATGGTGAGCACGATGCCCTGGATCTCGAGGGTCGGATTGAGCTTGTTGCGCACCAGCTCGATGGTCTTCATCAGCTGGCTGAGGCCTTCCAGCGCGAAGAACTCGCATTGCAGCGGCACCATCACCGCATCGGCCGCCGCCATGGCGTTCAGCGTCAGCAAGGTGAGCGACGGCGGGCAATCGATCAGGATGTAGGAAAAGGCATTTGCTCCGTGTACGGAATACTCTTCCAATGCATCGCGCAGGATGAAATTGCGCCGGGCCATGTCGGCCAGCTCCAGCTCCGCGCCCGACAGGTCCACCGTCGCCGGCACCAGCGACAGGCCGGGGATGCGGGTGGGCACGATGGCCTCGGCCAAGGCCGCCTCGCCCATCAGCACTTCATAGGTGGTGAGCTTGCGGTCCTGGCGATGGATGCCCAGCCCCGTGGAGGCGTTGCCCTGCGGGTCGATATCGATCACCAGGGTGGGCTCACCCACCGCGGCCAGGGCGGTGCCCAGATTGATGGCGGTGGTGGTCTTACCGACCCCGCCCTTTTGATTGGCGACGACCAGAACGCGCGGCTTTTTGGGAAGCGACATGGCGGGGACCCAGCTCTCTCACCGTCACTATAGCAGCCGAAGGGTCGGTCTGGCTCGGGACTTGAGAGACCTTCATGTTCCAGTATTTAGAGGCCTCGGTCAATTCTGACCCCACATTTTGGCCCTTCAGAAACAGGCAAACACTGTTCGGACCTGTGAACCGATGCGCATAGTCCAACAGCAGGGGCAGGGGCGCGACCGCCCGGGCCGTCACCACATCAAAGGTCTGGGGCCCAAGGTCTTCCAGCCTTGCGTTGCGGATCGCCACCGTCAGGCCCATGCGGTCCGCGGCCGCCTGCAGGAAGGCGCACTTCTTGGTGGTGGCCTCATGGAGGGTGATTTTCAGGTCGGGCCGCATCGCTGCCAGCACCAGGCCCGGGAAGCCGGCGCCAGAACCCAGATCGGCCAGGGTATGGGCGGTTTGGGGGATCAGGGGCACAAGCTGGGCCGAGTCCCACATATGCCGGTGCCAGAGATCGGGCAGGGTGCTTCTGGCCACCAGATTGTGCCGGGCGTTCCAGTCCGCCAGCAGATCAGCATAGGCTTTCAGCCGGGCCAGTGTTTCACGTGAAACGCCCGTGCTGGCGGCGAACTCCTGGGGACCGAAGCCTGGTTCAGGCACTTTGCTGGTCGCTCCGGCTTTCGCCGACGCTCCTGGCCTTCTTCACACCCTTCACATGAGCCAGGACAAGGGTGAGAGCCGCCGCCGTCACGCCTTCGATGCGGGCGGCCTGGCCCAGGGTGGCCGGACGGATGCGCTCCAGCTTCTGGCGGACTTCGTTGGAAAGGCCGATCACCGCGCCATAATCCAGACCGGCGGGCAGGGCGCGGCCTTCGTCCCGGCGGAAAGCAATGATGTCGGCATCCTGGCGGTCCAGATAGCCGGCATACTGGGCGTCAATCTCCAGCTGATCGACCACATCGGGGGCGAAGGACCCCAGTTCCGGCCAGATCCGGACAAGTTCCGGGAACCCGGCCAGAGACAGAAGCTGCAATCCGTCCCGGCGAACCCCATCCATGCGGATGGTCAGGCCATGTTTGGCGGCCTCATTGGGCGTCAGGGACAGGTTCCGCAGTGTTTCACGTGAAACATCCAGCCGATCCAGCTTGGCGGCAAAGGCATCGGCGCGCTCGGAACCCACGATCCCGTTATCCTGGCCCAGCCGGGTCAGGCGCTGGTCGGCGTTATCGGCCCTCAAGGTCAGGCGATATTCGGCCCGGCTGGTGAACATGCGATAGGGCTCCGACACGCCCTTGGTCACCAGGTCGTCAATCAGTACCCCGATATAGGCCTGGGCACGGTCCAAGATGATCGGGGCCGAGCCCCCGGCCGCGCGGGCGGCATTCCAGCCCGCCATCAGCCCTTGGGCGGCAGCTTCCTCATAGCCGGTGGTGCCGTTGATCTGGCCGGCCAGATAAAGCCCGGGCACCGCCTTCACTTCCAGAGCGGGGGAAAGCTCGCGGGGGTCGACATAGTCATATTCGATGGCATAGCCCATCCGCTGTACCGCCGCCTTTTCCAGGCCGGGAATGGTGGCCAGAAGCGCCAGCTGAATGTCCTGGGGCAGGGAGGTGGAAATCCCGTTGGGATAGACGGTATTGTCGTTAAGTCCTTCTGGTTCCAGGAAAATCTGGTGCGACTCGCGATCGGCGAAGCGGCTGATCTTGTCCTCGATGGAGGGGCAATAGCGCGGGCCGGTGGAAGCGATCTGGCCCGAATACATGGGCGAGCGATGCAGGTTGGCGCGGATGACCGCATGGGTGCCCAAGGTCGTGCGGGTGATGCCGCAGGCGATCTGGGGCGTGGTGATCTTGCCGGTCAGGAAGGAGAAGGCCTGCGGCGGGTCATCGCCCTGCTGCATCTCCAACGCCGCCCAATCGATGGTCCGGCCATCCAGGCGCGGCGGCGTGCCGGTCTTCAGCCGGCCCATCTTCAGGCCAAAGCCATAGAGCGTGTTGGACAGGCCGATGCTGGGCGCTTCGACTCCATCGGTCATTTTATGGCCTACCGCTCCGCTACTTGAGGCCGAGGCCTTCATCCGCCCGGCAGGGATTTTGGTTTCGCCGATATGGATCAGGCCATTGAGGAAGGTGCCGGTGGTCAGCACCACCTTGCCGCAGGAAATCTCCTGGCCGTCCGCGGTCAAAACCCCGGCGACAGCATGATCTCGCAAAATCAGGTCTTCCGCGCCGGCGACACGGATCTCCAGACCGGAAATGCTGCGCAGCATATTTTGCATTGCTGCGCGGTAAAGCCTTCTATCGGCTTGCGCTCTTGGCCCGCGCACCGCCGGGCCCTTGCGGCGGTTGAGCAGCCGAAACTGGATGCCCGCGCTATCGGCCACCCGGCCCATCAGCCCGTCCAGGGCATCGATCTCGCGCACCAGATGGCCCTTGCCCACCCCGCCAATGGCCGGGTTGCAGGACATCTCGCCCAGGGTCTCGAAGGCATGGGTGAGCAGCAGGGTGCGCGCGCCAAAGCGTGCCGACGCCGCCGCGGCCTCGCAGCCGGCATGACCTCCGCCGATGACGATGACGTCGTAATCCATGGCCGCGCTCATACGCGAAAGCCAAATCCATCCACAAGCCCCTTGGGAGGCGAGATACAACTAGCGGATGCGCCGCACCGGGATTTCGCGCGCGACGCCAGTGAGCTTCATGGCATAACTGCCGCCGCCGGCGCGGCCGATGACGACCGTGTAGCTGAGCGCGGACCGCGCCAGGTGCTGCAGCGGCTCCCCGTCGGCGGTCTCCCGCCACATCTGGCCATTGTCCAGGGTGGCGATGAGATAACCGTCCAGGAACTGGTAGTTGACCAGCCGCGCGCTGATCTGGTCGATGGTGTCGCCGTCCATGGGGATGGGATAGGCCTCGCGCCCGCCATTGGCGACACTCTCGCTGCCGAAATCGGCCGCCGTGGTCTGGGGCGCACGCTTGGGACCGTCGGGCCCGAACAGCTTGTCCACAAAGCTGCTCGAGTGCTGGCGGCGCGGCGCCACCGGCGCGGCCGGCGGCGGCACTGCGCTGGCGACAGTTGATGATGAAGGCGGCGGCGCGGCACGATTCAGCGCGTCGGGAATACGCACCACCGTGGTGTCGTAACAGACCAGGCGCTGCGGCTTTTCGCTGATGCCCGAACAGCGCAGCATGGCGCTCAAGGCATCATCGCGCGGATCGGCCTGTGCTGCGCCCGCCGCAAGAAGCATGCAAAGCCCGATAAAACCGATGTTTTTCATCGCTTCCTCCCGGCCGCGTTTTTATCATTTGCCAATGCAGAAATCGCGGAAGACGAAGTCCAGCAGCTCTTCCACATCCACCCGGCCGGTGATGCGGCCGATGGCGCGCATCGCCAGCCGCAGATCTTCCGCCAGCAGTTCGGGATGGTCCTGCGGCGCGCTCAATCCGTGCCGCAGATTGCCCAGCGCTTCGCCCAAGGCATGGCGGTGGCGCGGCCTGGTCAGCAGCGGCGCGCCATCCTTGCTCTCCAGTTTTTGCTGCACCTTGGCTTGCAGCATTTTCACCAGCTGTGAAACGCCATCGCCGGTCTTGAGTGAGATGGAAATGCCGTCGTGACGGCCGCCCAGGTCTGACTTGTTCCAGACGGTGAGATCAGGTTCGGGCAGGTCGGCCGGCAAGCCGGCGCAGGGATCGGCCAGCGACCCATCCAGCAGCAAAAGCGTCATGCCGCCCGCGGCATGGGCCCCAAAAGCATGGTCGAGCGCCCGGCGCACGCCCTCGGCCTCGATCGCATCCGCTGTCGGGCGCACCCCGGCGGTGTCGGCCACCTGCAGCAGATAGCCGCCCAGATCCAGCCGCGCCTCCACCACATCGCGGGTGGTGCCGGGAATATCGGAGACGATGGCCACGTCGCGCCGCGCCAGGGCATTGATCAACGAGGACTTGCCGGCATTGGGCGGCCCCAGGATGGTCAGGCGCAGGCCCTCGCGCAGGCTCTCGCCCCGCCCGGCATCATCCATATGTCTTTGTATTTCCTTTGATATTTGTCCAGCACCGGCGCGGGCAGCGGCGAACTCCACCTCGCCCACCCCGTCATCGGAAAAGTCGATGGCCGCCTCCGCCCGGCCCAGGGCGGCGATCAGCCGGGCGCGCCAGCCTTCATAAAGCTCGGCCAGCGCCCCGTCATGCTGGCGCAGCGCCTGCCGCAGTTGGGCCGGGGTCTCGGCATCCACCAGATCGGCGATGGCTTCGGCCCGGGTCAGGTCCAGCTTGCCGTTTTCCACCGCCCGGCGGCTGAACTCACCGGGCTCCGCCGGCCGCGCGCCCAATGCGGACAGCGCCGAAAACAAGGCCTCGCGCACCGCCCGCCCGCCATGGATATGGAATTCGGCCGTCTCCTCGCCGGTGAAACTGGCGGGCGCCGGAAACCACAGCAGCAGGGCATGGTCGATCTCGCATCCGCCATGCGCCAGCCGCCGCAACACCGCCTGGCGGGGCTGGGGCAGGGGCCCGGCCAGCGCCTGGGCTATCGCCCCGGCACCGGGTCCCGACAGCCGCACCACGGCGACCCCCGCACGGCCGGCCGCGCTCGCCAGCGCAAAAATGGCGGCAAACATGGAGGCTATTTGCCGTCCTTGTTCAGCATGGCGGTGGCGCTGTCCCACATCGCCTTCTGGAATTTCTGGATGGTTTCAGCCCCACCAAGCGGCATCCAGGCCCGCATCATCCCCTCCGGGTCATTGGCGTCGAAGGCCGCCTTCATCCGGGCCTGCATGTCATCCAGCATCCTTTTCTGCAGGGGCGCGACATCGGGCAAGCCCATGAAGGTGCGGGCCTCCTCCGGGGTCATGTCCATCGTGATATTCACCTTCATGGCACCACCTTTTTTTGGGCGGTCCGGCTCGCGCCTAACGCCCTTTTTGCGGGCGGTCCGGCTCACGCCTAACGCCCTTTGCGCAGGGGTTTCGCAGGCCCTGCTTTTCGATGTAAGTAACCCCGCCCCAAAAACATCACAGAAGCGGGCCGGCGGGAAGCATCCTTCCGCACACTCATACTTTGGACCGGAACGATGATCCCGAACAGCGCCACCAGCCCCTATCTTCTTTCCCACAAGGACAACCCCGTCCAATGGCGCAGCTGGGGCCCGGACGCCCGGGCCGAGGCCAAAGCCCAGGACAAGCCCATCCTGCTCAGCCTGGGCTATGCCGGCTGCCACTGGTGCCATGTGATGGCCCGGGAAAGCTTCGCCGATCCCGAGGTCGCGGCCTTCATCAATGAGAATTTCATCCCCGTGCTGGTGGACCGCGACGAGCGCCCGGATGTGGACATGCTCTATCAGGGCGCGGCCGGGATCATGGGCCATGCCGGCGGCTGGCCGCTCAACATCTTCCTGTCGCACGAGGGGGTGCCCTTCTGGGTGGCGGGCTATCAGTCCAAGGAAGACAGACCGGATATTCCAAGCTTCGCCAAGGTCGCCCGCGACACCGCCGCCCTTTGGCGGGACGACCGCGCCCGCACCGAAGACACCGGCGCCAGGGTCAAGGCGGCGGTGGAAAATCTCTACAACCGCGACATGACCCAAGGGCAGGAGCCGCTGAACATCGACCTCTCCTCGCTGCGCGTCGCC
>DATAWO010000112.1:0-1834 GCA_036267165.1 Rhizomicrobium sp.
AGGCCGACTTGAACGGCGAAGCCACCAGCGCATGCGCCGAGGCCGTGTTGATGATGCGGCCCCACTTTTTCGCCTTCATGCCGGGCACCGCCGCGCGGGTGGTGTGAAAGGCCGATGACAGGTTGATGGCGATGATCTGGTCCCACTTTTCCGGCGGGAATTCCTCGATCGGCGAAACGAATTGGATGCCGGCGTTGTTGACCAGGATGTCCACCGAACCCAGCTCTTTGGTCGCATCGGCGATCATTGCCTCGCATTCGGAGCCTTTGCTCATGTCGGCGCCGCTATAGATCGCCTTGACCCCGAAATCCTTCTCGATGCCGCTGCGTTCCTTCTCGATGGCCGCGGCGTCGCCAAAGCCGTTGATGCAGACATTGGCGCCTTCGGCAGCAAAGGCGCGCGCGATGGCCAGCCCAATGCCCGACGTCGAACCGGTGACCAGGGCCACCTTGCCCTTGAACATGATGTTTCTCCCTTTGACGGGCCTATTGGCGCCGCCAAACGTCACGCGTGTCGGACAGTTTCGTGACACTTCGTTTTTTGCCGCTGTCACGCAGCCGTCGCGCGGGCGGCATTACATCCGCACATGGATACCAGAACGATGCCCTTCGACTCCTCAACAGGCTGGCGGCCGGAAGGCTGCGGCCGTATCGCACTTGTGCTTCAGGGCGGCGGCGCCCTTGGCGCCTATCAGGCCGGCGTCTATCAGGCGCTGCACGAAGCCGGGATCGAGCCGGACTGGGTGTCCGGCGTCTCGATCGGCGCCATCAACTCCGCCATCATTGCCGGCAATCCGCCGGAGCGCCGCCTGGAGCGGTTGAAAACCTTCTGGCACCGCATCACCGACCGCAAGGTCTGGCTGCACACGCCCGATGGCGACGTCTTTCGCCAGGCCCGCAACGCCACCAGCTCGCTTTTCACCATGACGATGGGCCAGCCGGGCTTCTTCCAGCCGCGCCGCACCAATCCCTGGCTGGCCTTCACCGGCTCCCAGGACGCCACCAGCTATTATGAGAACGCGCCCCTGCGCGAGACCCTGATGGAGCTGGTGGATTTCGACCTGATCAACGAAAAGCACTGCCGCTTTTCGGTCGGCGCGGTCAATGTCCTGACCGGCAACTTCGCCTTCTTCGGCAATGCCACCCATGAGATCACGCCGGAGCATGTGATGGCGTCGGGCGCCCTGCCCCCCGCCTTCGCGCCGGTGCAGATCGGCACTGATTATTTCTGGGATGGCGGCATCGTCTCCAACACCCCCTTGCAGCATCTGCTGGCCCAGGACGACGACATCAATTCGCTGGTGTTCCAGGTGGATCTGTTCAGCGCCACGGGACCGTTGCCGCGCAATATCCAGGATGTGATGGGCCGCCAGAAGGACATCATGTATTCCTCGCGCACCCGCCAGGTCACCGACATGTTCCAGCGGCTGCAGCGCTGGAAGACGCGCGCCTATCGCGCCTTGTTGAAAGTGCCCGAGGACCAGCTGACCGAGGACGAACGCGCGATGCGCGACAAGCTGGCCAGGCTGCCCGCCTTCACCATCCTGCAGCTGATCTATCAGCAGAAAGCCTATGAAGGTGATGCCAAGGATTATGAGTTCTCGGCCACCTCCATGCGCGAACACTGGCAGAGCGGCCATGAAGACACCAAGCGCACCCTGAAACGCTCACATTGGCTGGCGATGCCGACCGACAATATGAGCATTATCGCGCACGACATTCATCGCGACGCGCAAATCTGAGGCAGCTCTCAGCCGGTATGCATCGCGGGATCGCTCACGCCAGGACCTGCGGTTTCCAGCCGGCCGGCGAAGCGGCGGACAAAACCGTCTTGT
>DATAWO010000113.1:0-9767 GCA_036267165.1 Rhizomicrobium sp.
GTGACCAGCAGCCCATCCTCGGTAATGCGGTAAGGCTGCTCGGTGGGCAGGGCCGCCGAAGCGGGAACCATCAGGACCAGCAGTCCCAGAAGCGCGCAAATACAGCGCATGCTCCGTCTCCGAAGCGGACGGCCGCCAGTAGACGCCCGCCGTCCTGCGTCTGCAATGGCTTTCGGTCGCGCATCCGCCCGGGCTAAACTATTGCCATGACCATGCGCCGCACCATCGCCCATGAAGTCACCGCCAGCGGCATTGCCCTGCATTCCGGCGTGCCGGTGACCATGCGCCTTTCGCCGGCGCCCGCGGGGCATGGCATCGTCTTTCGCCGCGCCGACATCGGGGCGGATATCCCCGCCCGGTTCGACCAGGTGAGCGAGACACGGCTGGGCACGGTGATCGGCTTGGGCGAGGCCAAGGTGGGCGTGGTGGAACATCTGATGGCCGCCGCCGCCGGCGCGGAGATCGACGATCTGCTGGTGAGCCTGGACGGGCCCGAGCCGCCGATCCTGGACGGCGATGCCCTGTCCTATCTCTCCCTGCTGGAAAGCGGCGGCGCGGCGGAACTGGCCGAGCCGCGCACCGTGCTGAAAGTGATGAAACCGGTGACGGTGGAAAGCGGCGACGCGCGGGCCTCGCTCCTGCCCGACGACAGGCTGTCCTTTGCCTATGAACTCAGTTTCCCGGTGATCGGGGAGCAGTATTATGCCTTCGCCTTCAGCCGCGCGGGCTTCAAGGCCGAGATCGCGCCGGCCCGCACCTTTGGCTTCCTCAATGAGCTTGAGACCCTGAACAGGATGGACCTGGCCAAGGGCGCTTCGCTGGCCAACACCCTGGCGCTGGACGATTCCGGGGTGGTCAATCGCGAGCGTCAGCGCTTCGCCGACGAATTCGTGCGCCACAAGATCCTGGACGCTATCGGCGACATGGCGCTGGCGGGTGCGCCCCTGGTCGCCCGGTTCGAGGGCCGGAAATCCGGCCATTCCACCAACAACGCCCTGTTGCGGGCGCTGTTTGCTGATTCAGGGAATTACGAACGGCGGGAACTTTAAGCCCTCCCCGGCGGCGCGAAGCGCTTCGCACGGGGAGGGGCAGCTTAGGAAAGTGACACTTTCCTGAGGTGGCGGCGGCACTGTATATAAAGGGCGAAGCGCGCGAGCGGGCCGCGAGCCCTCAAGCAAGTTACTGAATATACTTGCTTTTTACGCGCTACAAGGAAGCCAATGGCCGTTAATGCCCGTCTGAAACCTGTTCTGCGTTTGGCCCTGCTGGGTGCGAGCCTGACCCTTTTGGCCGGTTGCGACATTTTCGGGGGCAAGGACGACGCCACCAATGACGCCAACAAGGACGCCGCCAATTACCGCGAACGCAGCGTGGAGGCGATCTATGCCGATGGCTGGCGGGCGATCAACAACGGCGCCTGGGACGTCTGCGCCGCCCAGTTCAACGAAGTGGACCGCCAGCATCCCTATTCGGTCTGGGCTCGGCGCGCCATGCTGATCAGCGCCTTCTGTTCCTATCAGGCCAACGACTATACCGCCGCCATATCCACCGCCGACCAGTATATCTCGCTGCATCCCGGCAGCCCGGAAGTGGCCTATGCCTTCTATCTCAAGGCGATCTCGCTTTACGAGCAGATCGTGGACATCAGCCGCGACCAGTCCAACACCGAAGGCGCGCTGGTGGCGCTGCAGGACGTGGTGCAGCGCTTTCCCGACACCGAATATGCCCGCGACGCCACCCTCAAGATCGACCTGACCAACGACCATCTGGCGGGCAAGGAGATGGCGGTCGGCCGCTATTACCTCTCGCGCGGCGACTATATCGGGGCGATCAACCGCTTCCGCACCGTGGTGGACCAGTACCAGACCACCCCCCAGATCGCCGAAGCCCTGGAGCGCCTGACCGAGTGCTATTACAGCCTGGGGCTGGACAGCGAGGCCCAGACCGCAGCCGCGGTGCTGGGGCACAACTATCCGGGTTCCGGCTGGTACAAGGACGCCTATAACATCCTGAAAGGGCGCAACCTCCTGCCGGAGGAAGACAAGCGCTCCTGGATGAGTCAGGCTTTCCGCCACGTTTTCTAGATTCGGGGAAAGGCCGTGCTTGCGGCGCTGACCATCCGTGACATCGTTCTGATCGAGCAGGCGGCGCTGGAATTCGCAGCCGGCCTGAACGTGCTGACCGGCGAAACCGGGGCGGGCAAATCCATCCTGCTGGATTCGCTGGGGCTGGCGGTCGGCAATCGCGGCCGGGCCAGCGTGCGGGCCGGCGCCGGCCAGGGTTCCGCCACGGCCGTGTTCGAGCCGGAAAAATCCCATGCCGCCTGGGCGATGCTGCATGACCAGGCGCTGGCGGGCGGCGAGGAGATCGTGCTTCGCCGCACCCTTTCCGGCGACGGCAAGAGCCGCGCCTTCATCAATGACGAAGCGGTGGGCGTCGGCCTGCTGAAGGATCTGGGCAGCCTGCTGCTGGAAGTGCATGGCCAGCAGGATGACCGCGGGTTGTTCGACACCAATACCCATCGCGCTTTGCTGGATGGTTTTGGCGGATTGCATGGCGATGGCCAGATGGTCGTGGCGCTCTATGCCGAATGGTCCGCGGCGCGCACGGCGCTTGAGGAATTGAAGGCGCTGGCGAGCCGCGCCCGCGCCGAAGCCGATTTTGTGCGCGCGGCCGCCAATGAATTGTCCGACTTCGCGCCCAAGGAAGGGGAGGAAGAAAAGCTGGCCGGTGAGCGGGCACTGCTGATGAACGCCGCCCGCATCGGCGAGGACATTTCAGCGGCGCTGGAATCGCTGGCCGGCGAGCGTGGCGCCGAGACCGGCCTGGCCCAGGCCTTGAAAAAACTGTCGCGCATGAATGAACAGGCGCGCAAGGCCGCCCGGCCGGCGGAAACGGCGCTGGAACAGGCCTATGCCTTGGCCGAAGAGGCGCGGCGCGAACTGGACAGCCTGTTGTCACGGCTGGACACCGACACCGGCAGCCTGGAGCGCAAGGAGGACCGGCTGTTCGCACTCAGGGCGCTGGCGCGCAAATATGGCGTGACGCCGGACCAGTTGCCGGCCACCCGCGACGACTATGTCGCCAGACAGGAAGCGCTGACCTCCGGCGGCGACCAGATCAGGAAAGTCGAGGCGCGTGTTGCGGCCACGCGCGATGCCTATCTGGTCGCGGCGCGCAAACTGTCCAGGGCACGCGCCGGCGCCGCCAGGAAGCTGGAAGCGGCGGTGGCGGCGGAACTGACACCCTTGAAATTGGGTCATGCCAAATTCCGTGTCGCGCTGGAGGCGCTGGACGACGACAAGGGCGCGGCCACCGGTCTGGAGCGCATCGCCTTTGAAGTTGCCACGGTGGAAGGCGCGGGTTTTGGCGGGCTGGCGAAGATCGCGTCGGGCGGCGAGCTGGCGCGCTTTTCCCTGGCCCTGAAAGTGGCGCTGGCGCAGGTGTCCTCGCCGGCCGCCATGGTGTTCGACGAAGTGGATCGTGGCGTGGGCGGCGCGGTCGCCGATGCGGTGGGCGAGCGCCTGCAGCGTCTGGCCGAGACCACCCAGGTGCTGCTGGTCACCCATTCTCCGCAGGTCGCGGCCCGGGCGACGCGGCACTTCCGCATTTCCCGCGCCAAGGACAAAACGAAGATCGAACTGCTGGACGACAGCCAGCGGCTGGAGGAAATCGCCCGCATGCTGTCGGGCGCCAATGTCACCGACGAGGCCCGCGCCGCCGCGAAGCGATTGATGGCGGAAGCCTCCGCGCCGGCCAAAAAGGCTCGCAAGAGAGCATGAAAGCGGTCGACAAACTGACCTCGGCAGAAGCCGAGAAGGAGCTTGACCGGCTGGCGAAACAGATCACCGAGGCCGACCGCAAGTATCATGGCGAGGATGCGCCCGATCTTTCCGACGCCGACTATGACACGCTGCGGCGGCGCAATGCCGAGATCGAGGCGCGCTTTCCGCTGCTGGTGCGCGCCGACAGCCCCAGCCACCGGGTGGGCGCCAGGCCGTCGGCGAAATTCGCCAAGGTCACCCATCGCGTGCCCATGCTGTCGCTGGACAATGCCTTCGGCGACGAAGAAGTGGCGGAGTTTCTGGGCCGGGTGCGCCGCTTCCTGGGCCTGAAGGACGGCGAAGAGGTTGTGGTGATGGCTGAGCCCAAGATTGACGGGCTTTCAGCCAGCCTGCGCTACGAAAAGGGTGTGCTGGTGCAGGGCGCCACCCGGGGCGATGGTCAGGAAGGCGAGGATATCACCGCCAATCTGCGCACCATTTCCGATATTCCGCTGCGCTTGAAGGGCAAGCCCCCCGCTGTGCTCGAAGTGCGCGGCGAGGTCTATATGACCCACAAGGCGTTCGAGGCGCTGAACCGGCGCCAGGAAAAGGACGGCAAGCCGACCTATGCCAATCCGCGCAATTCCGCCGCCGGTTCGGTGCGCCAACTGGATTCCGCCATCACCGCCAGCCGGTCGCTGAATTTCTTCGCCTATACCTGGGGCGAGATTTCCGAGATGCCCGCCAAGACCCAGAGCGGCATGCTGGAAAAGTTCGAAGAATACGGCTTCATCGTCAATCCGCTGGTCAAGCGCTGCGAAACCCTGGAACAGATCCTTCGCTTCTACCGCGACATCGAAACCAAACGCGCGCGCCTCGGCTATGACATTGACGGCGTGGTCTACAAGGTGGACCGGCTGGATTTGCAGGAGCGGCTGGGCTTTGTCTCGCGCTCGCCGCGCTGGGCCATCGCCCACAAATTCCCCGCCGAGCAGGCCGAGACCGTGCTGGAAGGCATCGAGATCCAGGTCGGCCGCACCGGCAAGCTGGCGCCGGTGGCGCGGCTGAAGCCCGTGACCGTGGGTGGCGTGGTGGTGCAGAACGCCACCCTGCACAATGAAGACGAGATCGAGCGGCTGGATGCGCGCATCGGCGACACGGTGGTGATCCAGCGCGCCGGCGACGTGATCCCGCAGGTTCTGCGCGTCATTCTCGAAAAGCGGCCCAAGAACGCCAAGCCCTACAAATTCCCCGACAAGTGTCCGGTGTGCGGCAGCCATGCGGTCAGGGAAGTGGACGAAAAGACCGGCAAGGTGGATGTGGACCGGCGCTGCACCGGCGGACTGATCTGCGACGCCCAGACGGTGGAGCGGCTGAAGTACTTTGTCGGGCGCGACCAGTTCGACATCGAAGGCTTGGGCGGCACCATGATCGAGCTGTTCCATGACAAGGGCCTGCTGAAGGAACCTGCTGACATCTTCGCCCTGACCCAGAAGCCCGAGAAGGTCAGCAAGGTGCTGGCGGAGCATCGCGCCGCGCTGTCGGAAGAACGCCGCGCCGCCGAGGGCAAGGAACCGGTGAAGACCAAGGCCAAGAAGGAAGACCGCGAAGACAAGGTGGTCGAGAACCTGATGGCCGCCATTGAGCACCGGCGAACCATCGGGCTGGACCGTTTCATCAACGCGCTGGGCATCCGCCATGTCGGCGAGACCACGGCGCGGCTGCTGGCGCGGCACTACCGCTCCATCGAGGCCTTCCTGGAGGGCATGAAGGCCGACAATGCCAAGGAGGAGTTGGAAAGCCTGGAAGGCATTGGTGGGGTGGTGGCCGAGGCCATCCATGACTTTTTCGACGAGCCGCATAATGTGAAGGCGGTGGCGCATCTTTTAGAAAAGCGAGGCACCCAAAAGCCTTGGCTCACTGTCACCGACATGGCGGCGCCGGCCAGGTCCTCGCCGGTGTCGGGCAAGACCGTGGTATTCACCGGCACTCTGGAGAAGTTGACCCGCCAGGAAGCCAAGGCGCGGGCCGAAGCCCTGGGCGCCAAGGTTTCGGGCTCGGTGTCGGCCAAGACCGATATTGTGGTGGCGGGACCGGGCGCGGGCTCGAAACTGAAAGAGGCGCAGAAGCACAATGTCCAGGTGCTGGACGAGGATGCGTGGCTCAAGCTGATAGACTAACAACTCACCATGGCCGGCTTTGAGCCGGCCATCCAGAGCCCCATATGACAGCGCTTGTTTCCCTGGATGGGCGGGTCAAGCCCGCCCATGGAGAGACGAGGTTCAAATCGCCCCGTCGCGCACAGCGCGACCATCAGAGAGACCTTGTCGCCCGGTCCAGCCAGGTCCGCGTCTCGTCATCCACCAGCGGTGAAATCACATCGCGCACCCGCGCGTGATAGCGATTGAGCCAGTCTTTTTCCGCCTCCGTCAGCAGTGACGGCTCGACCAGATTGAGGTCGATCGGCACCAGGGTGATGGTTTCAAACCCCATCATCGGCCGGTCGCCGCCGATATCCTCGGGCGCGCTCACCACCACCAGATTCTCGATGCGGATGCCGAAGGCCCCGGTCTTGTAGAAGCCGGGCTCATTGGAACAGACCATGCCAGGCTTCAAGGCTTGCAGCACCGGCCGCTTGGAGATGTTCTGCGGCCCTTCATGCACCGAAAGATAACTGCCCACGCCATGGCCGGTGCCATGGTCATAGTCCAGCCCCGCTTCCCACAAGGGACGGCGGGCGAAACTGTCCAGCTGCATGCCGATGGTGCCGTCGGGGAAGCGTGCCGTGGCCAGCGCGATATGGCCCTTCAGCACCCGGGTGAAGCGGTCGCGCATTTCGGCGGTCGGTTCTCCCACCATGATGGTGCGGGTGATGTCAGTGGTGCCGTCGGGATATTGCGCCCCGGAATCCAGCAGGAACATGTCGCCGGCATGGATGGTGCGGTTGGTGGAGCGCGTCACCCGGTAATGCACGATGGCGCCGTTGGGCCCTGCGCCCGATATGGTGTCGAAGGACACGTCGCTCAGGCAACCCGTGGCGCGGCGATAGCCTTCCAGGGTTTCCGCAACCTGGATCTCGGTCAGCTCGCCCCCCGTGGCATTGCTTTCGAACCAGGCGAGGAACCGCGCCAGCGCCGCGCCGTCGCGGACGTGGGCCTTGCGCATGCCTTCGATTTCCAGGCTGTTCTTGCAGGCCTTGGGCAGCTGGCAGGGATCGGACCCCTGGCGGGTTTTCGCGCCCGCTTTGGCCAGCCGGTCGAAAATGGCCGACGCCGCGGTGGACGGATCCACCAGCACATTTTGATCCTTCATCGCATCCAGCGCGATGGTGAACTGGGCAGGATCATGCACCTGCACCGCATTGCCCAGATGCGCCATCAGTTCGGGCGTGCGCTTGGCGGGATCGAGGAACAGGTCGGCGCCGCCATCTTCATGCAGGATGGCGAAGGCCAGGGTGAAGGGCGTATGCGGCACGTCATGGCCGCGGATGTTCAAAAGCCAGCAGACCGAATCCGCCAAGGTGATCACGGCTGCTTCCGCGCCGGCCTTCTTCAGGCCTTCGCCCAGGCGCAGGCGCTTGGCCTCGCTCTGCTCGCCGGACAGATTGAAGGCATGCGGCTTGGCCGGGGTCTGGGGTGGGGTGGGCTGATCCTCCCACACCGCATCGATCGGATTGCTCTCCACTGCGACCAGCACGCCGCCGGCCTTTTCCACCGCGGCTTTCAGATGCGCCACATTGTGCTGGGTGTGCAGCCAGGGGTCATAGCCGAGCTTTGCCCCTTGCGGCAGGTTGCCGGGGATCCAGCCCTGCGGGCCTTCCGCCACCAGATCGCGTGGCTCAAACAGCGCGGTGTCGGTCTGGGCACGCACTTGAAGCGTGTAGCGGCCATCGACAAAGACCGCGGCCTTGTCCTTCAGCACCACCGCCGCGCCGGCCGAACCGGTGAAGGCGGTCAGCCAGGCCAGGCGCTCGGCATAGGCCGGCAGATACTCGCCCATATGCTGGTCGCTGTGCGGCACGACAAAGCCGTCCAGTCCGCGCCGGTCGAGTTCGGCGCGCAAAGCGCGGAGGCGCGGCGCGCAGGTGGCGGGGTTGGAGGTGTCGTCATAGGTCTGAAAGGGCTTGTCCATGGGAGCGAGGTTATGCCCGGCCTCACCCTTCGACAAGCTCAGGGTGAGGATAAGAACACGTCCTCATGCTGAGCGTGTCGAAGCAGGAGGACGTTCAAAAATTAGCGCGCTCCAGGGCCCCATGCGGCGCACGCCAAGGAACCTGAGATCGCGATAAAAGCTGGCCACCAGCTTCTCCTGGTTGGTGAGCAGGCCTGACAGCACCAGCAGGCTGCCTGGCGCCAGCGCGCGGATGATGTCCGGCGCCAGCCTGGTCAGCGGCCCGGCAAGGATGTTGGCGATCAGCAGGTCGTAAGGCGCTGCCCGCGACAGCACCGGATTGGCCAGGCCGTCGGCCACCACCGCGCGGATCAGCGGGCCGGTATCGTTGGCGATGGCATTGTCGCGCGCGACCTCGACCGCGACCGGATCGATGTCCGACGCCAGCACGCGCCGCTTCCACAGCCTGGCCGCGCCGATTGCCAGGAGACCCGTGCCTGTCCCCAAGTCCAGCACATTGCGAAAGCTGCGCTGGCGCGCCAGATCGCTCAGCACGGAAAGACACAAGGCGGTGGTTTCATGATGGCCGGTGCCGAAGGCCAGCCCCGCCTCGATCCGGATCGGGATCACGCCATGCGGCACGGCCCCTGCGTCATGGGCGCCGTAAACAAAGAACCGCCCGGCCCGGACCGGCGGCAGGCCTTCCTGGCTCAGCCTGATCCAGTCCTGGTCGGGCAGGGGCTCGACCGTGATCGCGCGGCCCGTGATGCGCGACAGATAGCCGGCATCGGGCGCCTCGGTGTAAAGCGCCTCCACAACCGCCCCATCGGCAAAAGGTTCTTCCACGATCAGCACGGCCTGGGCGCTCCCGTCCAGCTCCAGCGCCGCCGCCACATCGGCGGCCTCACCCTTGGTCAGGGCGGCACTGGCTTTCCACAAAGGAGGGGACGTCATAGGCTGGCTTTCAAGAAAGAGCCTGGTAATGCCGCGCCCGGGTGGGGCGGTCAACCACGCATCCATCGGGAGAGGAAATCATGAAGCCCCTACTGTTTGCCGCTGCGCTGACGCTTGCCGTTCCTGCCTTGGCCCAGGCGCAGGAGGCCGCCCGTCCCACCAAGCTGTTCGCATCGGCCGCCGAGGTGGACGCGGCGCTGGCCAAGGCCAAGGCCGATCACAAGGGCGATAACACCAACACCAACGAGGTGCTGGTGTCGGTCGGTCCCTATCCGGTGCAGCTGGAATATCGCACCGGCACCACCTCGCCCAGCCTGCACAAGGGCCAGGCAGAGCTGATCTATGTGATGGACGGCGGCTGCACCCTGGTGACCGGCGGCACTTTGGTCGGCATGCACGGCACCGGCACCACGGTGTCGGGCACCAGCATCGAGGGCGGCACGCCGCACAAGATCGCCAAGGGCGACTACGTCCTGGTGCCGCCGGACACGCCGCACTGGTACACCGATGTGCAGGGCAATTTCACCAGCGTCACCCTGCACATGCCGATGCCGGCGCAATAGGCCAGATTTCTAACCACAAGTGTCATGGCCCGCTGAGTTCTTAGCGACAGCGTAGGAACGGGCCATCCAGGTGACGTTGTCATGGCTTCGACAGAAACCGCTCTATGATTTCTAACGTTCTATTTGCTAGATGCGGGCTCTGGGGATTTGAAGTGAAATGTACTCCCGGTAGCTCGGAGTCCCTCTTCAATGCCCATAATCTATTTCTATGTGCGATTATCAGTCGTTTCCCTACCTGAGCCGCTGTCATAGCTTCGGTCCTGAGCCAGTGAATGTGAAGCAATGTGCTGGGTAGCCTTTTGGAAATCTGGGCAATATTTCCTGTGATTTCTGGTGCCCTATAAGCTATGGCATTTACCATTGCCAACTCGCCCGA
>DATAWO010000114.1:0-30455 GCA_036267165.1 Rhizomicrobium sp.
TAGCCCCCAGACGATTTCGCACAGGACAACCGCCAGGAATTCGCCGCCCGCCTCGACAATCGAGAAATGCTTGCCTTCGGTGACCGCGGCGATGGCGAAGCTGAACAGGATCAGGGCGGTGGCGTCGTTCACCAGCCCTTCGCCTTCCAGAATGGTGAGTACGCGGCTGGGCAGCACAAAGCGCCGCGCGATCGCCATGGGCGCCACCGCATCGGGCGGCGACACCACCGCGCCCAGCACAAAGCCCACCGCCAAGGGCAGGCCCAGCAGATAATGCGACACCTCCGCCACGGTGATGGCGGTGAAGATCACCAGTCCCACCGCCAGGAGCAGGATCGGCCACAAATTGGCGCGAAAGCCGCGCCAGCTCATATTGACGCCGGCGCGATAGAGCAGCGGCGGCAGGAACAGGCTCAACACCAGTTCGGGGTCGAGATCGATGCGCGGCAGGCCCGGCAGGAAGCTGATCGCCAGTCCCACCAGAACCAGGAAGATGGATTCGGGGATGCCGGTTCGCCTGGCGCCCAGGGCGGCGAAGGCGGTCACCGCCATCAGGCCGAAGACGATGGGAAGGGTGGAAACGAGCATGCGGGGATTGTGGTGTGATGCGATGCAGCAGGCAATCTTTCTGCACCAGCTTCGCCCTTACAATTCCCAAATTCTGCCACACTGTGTGCCCAAGCTGAACACTGGGTGTCGCGGGGAGCAAAAAAGGAAACGTCGATGCGCAGACTAAAGCCCGCCATTTTTGCAACCGTCGTGACCGCTGCCGCTCTCAGTCTTGGTGGCTGCGCGACCAAAGATTATGTGAACCAGCAGGTTTCGGCCGAGGATACCAAAGTCCAGGCCAACCAGACTCAAACCGATCAACATCTCAGTCAGCTCGACCAATCGACCAAGGATGCGCTCGAGCGTGCCTCGGCCGCCGGCAAGCTGGCGGAGGGCAAATTCCTCTATTCCATGGTCTTGTCCGACGATTCGGTGAAGTTTCCGATCGACAGCTCCAAGCTTTCGCCGGAAGCCGAGCAGCGCCTGTCGGATTTCGCCGACAAGCTGAAAAGCGACAACCGCAATGTCTATCTGGAAATCCAGGGTCACACTGACGCCAAGGGACCGGATCCGCTCAACGAACAGCTGGGCGAGAAGCGGGCCGAGGCCGTGCGCCTGTTCATGAACCAGCATGGCGTGCCGCTGAACCGCATGGCGACGATCTCTTACGGCAAGCAGGATCCGGTGGCCGACAACAAGACCCGCCACGGCCGGGCGGAAAACCGCCGCGTCGTGTTGATCGTCATGGCGTGATACCGGTCGGGGCCGCGCCCGGTTCGCCGGGCCGGTCCCAATCCACTTTCCCCGTCAGCGGACATCTGCCAGCGGGCATCCGTCAGCGGGGCATGCCGCCGCGCACGCCCAGAAGATCCGACCAGCGCCAGTCGCCCGTGCCGATGGCGAAACGCGTGCTGCCGTCGGCGAGCGACAACAGCACCAGGCCGTGCATCTGCTGATGGCGGCAGGCTTCGGGCGCAAAGCCCACCTCCCATATGACCGCCTCGCGCGCGGCCGACAGGCCCTTGCCGTCCTGTCCGCCTGAACGCACCCAGTCGCCATTCCACAGCATGACGGCTTTGCCGGAGCGGTTGGCCTCCTCCACCGCGGCGCGCACCATCGGGTCGCGCCTCAGTGCCTGCTGCACGGCGCGCGCCAGGTCGCAGCTGCCTCCGCCGCCACCGCCGCCTTCGCCCACGGCGGCCGCGCCGGCAAGCTGGGACGCGCTCAGGAGATCGGACGTGTCGGACGCTGCCGCGGCGGATGGCGCCTGCACATGTGTGGTCAGGTGCGGCAGCGCCGGCGCCGGCGCGGCTTCGGGCTCAACCAGGGTCACATCAGGCGGTCCGGGCGGCGGCGGTTTGGGCGTATCCACCAGGCTGACCTGTATGGGTTCGGAGGTGGGCTGAAGCTGGGAACGCGGGGCGCTGGCGCGCGGCAGGAGCAGCGCGGCAAAGACCAGAAGATGCACGGCGACCGTGAACGTCCCGGCAAGGAAACGGGTCTTGCGCCGGCCCGGCGCGGTGCCGGGGCCTTTTTCCGGGGACGGCATGTTTGTTCCCGACATCGCGACTCCCTGCGGCACCGCACAGGGGAGCATGGTCTCGCGGCAGGAACGTGGCGAGACCCCGCTGGGCGGGTTCCATTTCGGGGGAGGGATCGGCTTGTGGTGCGGAGAGGAGCGGCAGGGACCTGCGCTGGATTTCCCGGGCGCGCGCCCATCACGGCGGCGCGCTACGCTGACGCTAGCGCCGCCTATGGGCGCTTGCCTGCGCCATTCCTTCGTCCGCAGCGCGGACGAAGGAATGGCGCACCCGGTAGGATTCGAACCTACGACCTCTGCCTTCGGAGGGCAGCACTCTATCCAGCTGAGCTACGGGTGCGAGCCGAACGGCTTGCCGGGGGAGCTATAAAGAAAAGGGCTCCGGCTTGCAAAGCAGCCGCATTAACCGCCGAAAAAGTCGGCGATTGCCGCCCTGGCCTCGGCCAAAGTGGCGGCGGGCGGCAGGATTGTGACGGCGGCTTGAAACTGGGTGGCGGCCAGCGCGGCGCGCTCGCCGGCATCCGCGCCACCGAGCGGCAGCACGCGCGGATGAGGGACCCGCGACATATCCTCCTTCGCCACCGCCGCCAGCATGGCGGGCGCCCAGCCGGGATCGCCGCCCGCGCCCGCAAAGGCGGCCGGGTCCAGGGCATGAACCATCACCAGTCTTGTACCGGCAGGCAGGGCGATGGCGTCCTTCAGCAGCGCCACGGCGATGGCCGAACCGGCCGCGTCGGTCGCAATCGCCATCAGGGCGCGGGCCGCAAGCCGGGGCCCGAGCGCGGCGGCATCCATGAACAGCGGCTTGCCATCGGCGGGCCTTGACGGATGCAGGCGCGCGACGGTGTCAACATGGGCGGCCTCGCAGGCGGCGATGAAGGCGCGGCGCGCGGCGCGATAGGCTTGCGCCCGGGCGAGGGGGCTTTCGGGGGCCATGTCCATCATTCAAAGTGCAATCCTCGGAATGATTTTCCGGTAAATTGCACGACAAGCAAAGAGCCTGGCGCATATGTCGGTGTTCGGTGATCTGGAAGCTTTGCGGGGTCGTCCCATCGGCGGCCAGGAACACGCGCGCCAAGCCCGCAAGGGATTTCGCCAGCGCATCCCCATCCGGCGCGGCAATGCGCTGTTCGGCGAAGGCGTGGTGGAAGCCCGCGATGCAGGCCTTGCGGGCGAGAATTTCTATGCCAGCGGCAAAAACCCGCCCTATTGGCATCGGGTGGAAGGCGCCACCGACAAATTGTGGCTGCGGACATCGGTGGCCGAAAAGCTGTCGCGCGTGAATGTGCGCGCCGCAGCCGCCGGGCTGGAACTGTTTCTGCTCGACGCCTGGCGGCCGCGCGCCGTGCAGGCCTATTTCCATGACGTGTGGATGCCGCGTGAGCTTCAGCGCCGCGATCCGTCATTGTCCGGCGCGGCGCTGGTTGAAGAAGTCGAACGCTATTGGGCCGCGCCATCGGAAAATGCGGATTCGCCCGCGCCTCACGCCACGGGCGCCGCCACCGATCTCACCCTGCGCTGGAAAAACGGCGAACAGCTCTGGATGGGCTCGCTGTTCGATGACGTGACCCCGCTGGCCCATCGCGACAGGCTCGAACATCTGGATAAAGAGAACTTTTCCTTCTCCGACCAGGAAGCGCGCGCCAACCGCCGCCTGCTGCACTGGCTGATGGTGGAGGAGGGTTTTGCCGGTCATCCCGACGAATGGTGGCACTTCAGTTGGGGCGACCAGATGTGGGCGGCGCTGACGGATGCGCCTGCTGCGCATTATGGTCTCGCCACTATTCCCTGACAGTTTGGTATGTGTCGGCGCGCTACTCAAGAACTGGCCGGAAAGCCCCATCCCACTCCGCGCCCCGGCGGCGGAGCCGCCCGTCAAAAAATCGGGCGCGCTACTCAAGAACTGGTCGGAAAGCCCCATCCCACTCCGCGCCCGGCGGATGTTGCTCATAGTAAGCGATGCGCGTCAGATGCAGGTCATAGAGCCGCTGGCTGGCGCCCGACAGCCTGCGGCACTGCTCGATCAGCTCGCGCGCCATCGGCCAATTCTGCTTGCGCATGGCCTGGAAGATATGGTCGTGGAACACGCCCAGGGCGCGGAATTTGGGTGAGGCGCGCGAGGCCGGATTGCCCATCAGGGCGTAAAGCGTGACCGGCGGTCCTGCCACCGCGATGGTGTCGATCTCCAGAAAGGCAAAACCGCGCTCGGCCAGATGCCGGGTTTCGTCCGCCACCACCAGCGCGGGACCATAGTGAGGCGCAAGCCCCTGGATGCGCTGCGCTAGGTTCACCGCATTGCCATGCACGCCATAACCCATGCGGCTTGAGCCGCCGAAGCCGCCCGCGATCACCGGCCCGGTGGCGATGCCGACGCCGATTTCCACCGCGGTGGGCGTGCCGTTTCTTTCCTGCGCCAAGTCTTCGCCCAGCCGCGCCGCCATGGCCGCCATGCCATTGGCGGCCTCGCAGGCATGAAGCGCATGGTCGGCATCGTCCAGGGGCGCGTTCCAGAAAGCGGCAAAGCCATCGGCGGTCAGCCGGTCGATGGTGCCGCCATGCGCCAGCGCCTGGTCCATCAGGGGCGTGAGCACACGCTGCATCATGCGGGTGAAGCCGGCGGCGTCATCCGTGTAATCCGCCGCCAGCCCCGCCAGCCCCCGCACCCCGCACACCAGATAGGTGATGGTGCGGGTTTCGCCTTCCATCCTGAGCAGGCTTGGGCGGCGCGCGATCTTCTCGATGGTGGCGCGCGGCAGGGATTCCGAAAAGGCCGCGCGCAGTCCGGCATAGGCGAGCCTGAGATCCTGGATCCAGAGGATGGCGCCTGCCGCAAAGGCCAGAAGCAGAAACAGCGCCGGCGTGGCGGCGTCGATCAGCACGCCATGGGCGGCATAAAGATACCAGGAGCCCAACCCCAGCCCTACAGAGCCCGCCATCATCAGCGCGGCCGCCCAGCCCAGGCCGAAGCGCAGCAGAAAGACCAGGCCCGCGCCCAACAGCAGCAGCAGCAAGGCTTCGGCGGGACGCGCCCAGCCGGGACGCTGCAGCACCTGGCCGGTGAGAAGATCCTCCACGCCCTCCGCCATCACATTGGCGATGCTGGAGGGTCCCAGCGGCGTCTTCACCACGGCGCCTTGCGCGCCCACCAGCACGATCGCATCTTTCAGCGGTTCGCTGGGCAGCGCCTCGGGTGTGAGAACGCGCCGGGAAATATCGGCGGCATAGTGCAGCCGGATGCGTCCGCCGGTATCGGTCGGCACCCGGCCGGTTTTCGTCTCCAGCGCCGAAAGGCCGATGCCGGACATGAAGCTCAGGGGATCATGCTCATTGCCGACCATGGTGATGTCGCTTGCGCCATCCGCCACCCGCAGCACTTCCGCCGCCATGCCCGGCACCAGGCCCTGATCCAGGCGTAGCGCCATGGGCATGCGCCTGACCACGCCGTCGGCATCCGGCATCAGATTGGCGGCGGCCGATCCCGCCGCATTGGTCTCCAGCAAGGCGGCCGGGGCAGCGGCGGCGTTGAACAGCGGCGTCTCGCCAAAGGGATCGGTGGCGCCGCGATAGACAAAGCGCGCCTTGATCTGGGGCTCGCGGCCCTCGACCCCCAGCATCACCGGGACGATGGCTTTGGTACCGGCGACGGCCTCGGCCAGGTCATGACCGGGCTCCGGCAGTCTTTCCAGCGCGGCGCGGGCGGCGTCGCTGCCGGGCGGCAGCCGCGCCGCCAGGCTTTCGGGCGAGGGCCCGGACTGGACCGGCGCGGTGAAAACAATCAGCCGCACGCCCTGGACTGTCAGCGCGCGGGTGGCCCTGACCAGGCTGTCTTCATCCAGCGCCGGCAGTTCCAGCACCCGCACTTTCAGACTGTCGTCGAATGGGCGCGGCGCATGGCGCTGATAGGCGTCGAACAGCCCATTGCTCAGGGAGGCTTGGATGCCGAAGGGATCGGACAGGATGGTCAGGAGGCCCAGCCCCAGAACCAGCGCCGGCGCCAGCCAGATGCTGAGCGGCCTGGACCAGGACGTGGCGGCGTTGGGCGAATCCATACGGGTGACAGACTATTATCGTTAACGCGGCCCGGAAACCCGTCCTTGCCGGGCAGTTTTTGCCAGCCTTTCCGGCGTTAAGCTTTCCCTTACCGCGTTTTTCGGGGCGCGGGCCGCCCGCCGCCGCCCACATTGCACAGGCACAATTTTCGCTGGTTCCCGGGTTGCACCCGCACCTTTCCTGCGGGGGCGACACAGGAGAAACCCATGAGCATAGGTTCGATTGGGGGAACGTCTTCCCTCAATCAGCTTTACGCGGCCCAGGCAGCGCAAGCTGCGGCAGCCGTGTCTACCGATGCGCTGACACCGAGCACATCGGATACCTCCTCCACGACTGCTTCCGGTTCCAATTCCCTGACCGGAAGCACCACCGCCAGCCTGGACAGCCAGACCCTGCAGGCGCTGATGAACCTGACCCAACAGGATCCGGCCAACAGCAGCGATCCCACCCAGGCCGGCTCCTCCAGCCAGACCGGTCAGACCCAGGGTATGCATCACCACCACCATCACGGCGGTGGCGGAATGCAGGCCGGCCAGTCCACCGATCCGTCCGCATCGTCTTCATCGTCATCGGCCACGGCCAGCACGACGTCCACGACGGCGGACGCGTTCGGGGTTGCGGCGGATGACAGCGCCGAGGACACGACGGAAGCCTCGCTCAGCGCGGCTCTGTTGGCGGCCTGATCGAAACAAACGCCCCGCGCGAGAAGCGCGCGGGGTTTTGATTATTTGTCCTGATTATTTTGCCGTGACCCGGATGGCGACCTGGGCCAGCAGCACCTTGGCGCCCTTTTTTCCCAGGGCGCGGTCGGTCACCGCCTGCAGCCGGTCGGCAATCATGACCACGTCCGGCTGGGCATCGGTGCGCACCACATTGGCGGTGAAGGTCATCAGGTTGCGGATATAGGCGTCCCGCAGCACCGGCAGGGAGCGGTTGACATCGTCCCGCAGCTTGGCATCCGGCACATCCAGGCCGGCGCCCACCATCAACATGCCCGCCGGCCGATTGTCCGCCACGATGGTGGTGTAGATCGGGTCGATCTCGATATAGCTCGTGGACTGGGTGGTCTTGTGCTCTGGCGCTTTCTGGGCTTTGGGGGCATCCTCGGCGCGCGCCGGCAGGCCCGCGCCCAGGGCGGCGGCCAGAAAAAGAACAAGCAGGATCGGGCGCATCGGCTGGACCTTTTGGCTGGAACAGTAGGCGGCCAAATTGGTAAACCGAATTTTAACGGAGGGACGAATGAGCAAATCCAGCCTGATTTCTCTGGCTTTGGCCGCGGCGCTGATGGGGTCTGCAGCACTTGCCGCCGACCATCCCGGCCAGAAATTCCAGATTTCGCCGGCCAGCCTGGTCAAGCCCTATGCCACTCCCGCGGCAGGGAACGAATCCTCCGCCATCCCCCGCCCGGCCGGGGTGATGCCGGAGGTGCCGCGCGGTTTCCAGATTTCGATCTTCGCCGATCATCTCAGCAATGCCCGCTGGATGGCGGTGGCCCCCAATGGCGATGTCTTCCTGGCCGAGCCGACGGATTCCGGCGGCAAGATCTCCATCCTTCGCGACTCCGATGGCGACGGCAAGGCGGACAAGACCTTCACCTTCCTGCCGGCCTCGGCGGGCTTCGTCTATCCCCATGGCCTGGCCTTTCATGAGGGCTATCTCTATGTCGGCGATCTGCGCGGCATCTGGCGTTTCGCCTACAAGGACGGCCAGACGGTGGCGGGCGCGCCCGAAAAGGTCACCACCAAGGTCGCGGACTTGAGGCCCAAGGGCAATCACGTCACCCGCGACATCGCCTTTGGCCCCGACGGCGCGCTCTATCTGGCGATGGGCTCACGCGACAACATCTCCGACTTCAAGCCGGGCGCGCAGGTGTTCAAGATCAATGCCGACGGCAGCATGAGCGAATTCGCCAGCGGCATCCGCAACCCGGTCGGCATCGCCTTCGCGCCCGGAACAGCCACGCTCTATGTCACCACCAATGAGCGCGACGGGCTGGGCGACGAGCTGCCGCCGGACTATTTCACCAGCGTCAAGCCGGGCGGCTTTTACGGCTATCCTTATGCCTATATCGGCAAGAATCCGGCTCCGGACTGGGGCGCCAAGGACCCGGGCGGCAAGGTCGCCGCCACCATCACCCCCGATGTGCTGTTCCATGCCCATTCCGCGCCCACGGGCCTGGTCTTCTATACCGGTTCCAACTTCCCGGCCGACTATAAGGGCGACGCCTTTGTCTCGCTGCACGGCTCGTGGAACGCGGGCAATCCCACCGGCTACAAGGTGGTGCGGGTGCATTTTTCCGGCGGCAAGCCTGAGAATGGCTATGAGAATTTCGTCACCGGCTTCTGGAACGGCATGGGCGGCAATGGCGATCCGGCCAAGGTCTGGGGCCGCCCGGTCGGCCTGGCGGTGGCCAAGGACGGCAGCCTGTTGATCGCCGACGATGTCGGCAATGTGGTCTGGCGGGTGGCGTATACGGGCAAGTGAGGCGTGGCACAGGGAGCGGGTGTGGCTTGACGGCACCATCCCCCGTCCCTAAAACCCCGCCTCCGGTTCGGGGCTGTAGCTCAGTTGGGAGAGCGCCTCGTTCGCAATGAGGAGGCCAGCGGTTCGATTCCGCTCAGCTCCACCATTTCCTAATCGCCGCAAGTGATTAGGAAATGCCGAGCACGCCGCGCGACAGCGTCTTGAGGCGTGCGAGGCAGGACCGGAACACGGGAATTTCAGCCTTTCCCAGTGGAGTTCCCGCCGCTACAAGGTGAGCCATGCTGAACCCCATCGCCTTTATCCTTTTTCAGGTTCTCGAACTTTACAAGTGGATCGTCATTGCGGCGGTGATCGCAAGTTGGCTGGCCGCGTTCAATGTCATCAATTCACGTAACAATACTGTTCATGCAATATTGCGAATATTGATAGCTCTAACCGAGCCCGTTTTTCGTCAGATACGGCGGGTGATCCCGCCAGTGGGAGGATTAGACCTCTCGCCGATTGTCGTGTTTTTCATAATTATGGGACTGCAATACGCAATCTATTGGCCGCCGCTTCTTGCCTACGGATTCTGACCGATGGTGGCGACAGTCATTGACGGCAAGGCCAGCGCCGCGAAGCTGCGCGAGAAGATCGCAGCCCTGACCGCCGAACTGAAATCCGAACACGGCATCCAGCCGGGGCTCGCCACAGTGCTGGTGGGCAGTGATCTGGCCTCGGAAGTCTATGTCCGCAACAAGCGCAAGACCGCCGAGGCCATCGGCTTCAACTCGGTGCATGTCGAGCTTGCCGCCACCGTCGCCCAGGACGAATTGCTGGCGCGGGTGAAGGCGCTGTCGGCCGATCCTTCCGTGCATGGCATCCTGGTGCAGCTGCCGCTGCCCAGACATCTGGACGAAAATGCCGTGCTGGATGTGCTGGATCCGGCCAAGGATGTGGATGCGTTGACGCCAAAAAATGCCGGGCTGCTGCTGTCGGGCCGCGCCCATCTGGTCAGCTGCACGCCCTCGGGTGTGATGCTGCTGCTCAGGGAATATGTTGGCGACATCGCAGGGAAAGAGGCGCTGGTGATCGGCCGCTCGCTGTTGTTCGGCAAGCCCGCCGCCCAGTTGCTGCTGGCCGCCAACGCCACCGTCACCATGGCCCATTCGCGCTCGAAGGATCTGCCGGGGTTGGCGCGGCGCGCCGATATCCTGGTCGCCGCCATCGGCAAGCCCGAATTCGTCAAGGCCGACTGGGTCAAGCCTGGGGCGGTGGTGATCGATGTGGGCATCAACCGGGTGGATGCGGGCGAAGGCAAATACAGGCTGGTGGGCGATGTGGATTATGAAGCCGCGAAGGAAGTCGCCGGCGCGATCACGCCGGTGCCGGGCGGCGTCGGCGCCATGACGATTGTCTGCCTGATGCACAATACGCTGATCGCGGCGTGTGAACAGAACAACCTGCCGCTGCCGACGGCGCTCTAACCCGGTGTCATGGCCGGCCTCAGAGCCGGCCATCCATCTTTCCATTTGCACGATGGATGGCCGGGTCAAGCCCGGCCATGACATTTGGCTCAAATCTTCTGCTTCAGGTCTTTCGCCAAATCATCCGGCGAAACCGCTTCATCATAGAAGCTGATCATCTTGCCGTTCGGCCCGATCAGATACAGCACCGAGGAATGGTCCATGCCGTAATTGCCGTTGTCCAGCGGCCGCTTGACGGCATAGACGCGGTATTCCTTTTCCACCGCCTTGATCTCGCGCTCGCTGCCGGTCAGGCCCACGAAACTGGGCCCGAACGCCTTCATGTAATCGGCCAGCACCTTGGGGGTGTCGCGCGCCGGGTCGATGGTGATGAAGACGGGCACGATGCGGCTTGAATCCGCGCCCAGCTTCTCCAGCGCCTGGGCCATCACGCCCAAGGTGGTGGGGCAGACATCGGGACAGAAGCTGTAGCCGAAATAGATCAGCATGTAGCGGCCGCGGAAATCACCGTCGCTCACCGTCTTGCCGGTCTGGTCGGTGAGGCGGAAAGGCCCGCCTACCGCGGCCTGGCCGGTGATCACGCTTTTGCCAAGCCCCGGCACCAATTCGCTCTCATGCCAGAGCAGTCCGCCGGCCAGCGCCGCAATCAGCAGCAGATAGGGGATCAGGGCTTGCTTGTTGCTCAGCATGGGCAATGCTCTACTAATCCGAGCCCACCACAAAGGAAAGTGACATTGGCGCGCAAGGAGATGGCGCGAGGTTTCGCGCAGGGAGCGGGAGCGAGCGGGCGCGTGCGGCTGCGCACCCTGTCGAACCTGCGCTGGCTGGCGGTGGCGGGCCAGTCGGCGGCGTTGTTCCTGGTCTATTTTGCCCTGGGCTACAGCCTGCCCATTCTCTATTGCGCCATCGCCATTGCGGTCAGCGCGGCGCTGAATGTGGTGCTGGCCCTGCGGTATCCTCCGGCGCACCGGTTGACCAACCGCGAGGCCACATTTTATCTCGCCTTTGACGTGCTGCAGCTGGCGGCGCTGCTCTATCTGACCGGCGGCATCACCAATCCCTTCGCCCTGATGTTCGTGGGCCCGGTGGTGATCGCCGCCACCACCCTGAACCTGGGCAATGTGCTGATCCTGGCCGGCCTGGCCTTTGTCTCCGCATCGCTGATCGGCATCATGCATCGTCCGCTGCCCTGGCCGCCCGGCGAGGCGCTGCTCCTGCCCGAGCTCTACCAGGCCGGCATCTGGATGGCGCTGGTGATCGGCATCGGTTTCACCTCGGTCTATGCCTGGCGCATCGCCTCGGAATCGGCGCGCATGTCGGCGGGCCTGGCGGCGACCCAGCTCGCTTTGTCGCGGGAGCATCGCCTGGCGGCGCTGGGCGCGCTGGCCACCGCCGCGGCGCATGAACTGGGCACGCCGCTCGGCACCATCGCGGTGGTGGCGCGCGAGCTGGAGCGGGCGCTGCCGGAAAACTCCACCGAAGTGGAGGATGTGCGCCTGCTGCGCGATCAGGCCGAACGCTGCCGCACCATCATCGCCCGTCTCGCCAATCCCGAAGAAGCCCTGCTGGGCGCGACCGCCCGGCTGCCGCTGGGCGCCTTCCTGGATGACATCGCCATGCCCCATCGCGGCGAGGATCTGGAAATCCGCATCACCGTAGCCCCGCCCAAGACGGACGGGCCGGTGCCGCAGGTGTGGCGCGCCCCCGAACTGCTGCATGGCCTGGGCAATATCATCGAGAATGCCGCCGATTTCGCCCATTCGCTGGTGGCGATACATGCCGGCTGGGACGAGCAGTTCCTGCATATTTCCGTCGCCGATGACGGCCCCGGTTTCGCGCCGGAGATTTTCGAGGTCCTGGGCGAGCCCTACATCACTTCGCGCCCCGGCCATCACGCCCTGGGGGATACCGAGTTGGGACCGGTGGGCGCGCTCGACCAGCATGAGGGCATGGGCCTGGGCTTCTTCATCGCCAAGATCCTGCTGGAACAGACGGGCGGACTGGTTAAGGCCGATAATCCGCAAGGCGGCGGGGCGCAGGTCACGATCCGCTGGCCGCGCGGGGTGATCGACGGGCCCCAGCCGCCGGCCCAAATCGAAGCATGAGGGCCTTAAGGCATGAGAGCCATGCCGGCGGGACTTGCGCGAATTATTTGACGGTTTCTCAAAAGTGACCTAAAGCGCGCGCCTAGATGATCTCCGACGACAAGACCCTTCTGCTGGTCGAGGACGACCGGCCCCTGCGCACGGAGCGTCGGCCCAGCAGGCCGGGCTGTGTTGCAGCCCGGCCGTCAGCGTTAGGCCGCGCGACCAACGAAAAATTAGCGAGCGCGGTATGACTGTTGCGGGTGACGACAAGACCCTTCTGCTGGTCGAGGACGACCGGCCCCTGCGCGAGCGGCTGGCCCGCGCCATGGAAGCGCGGGGCTTCACCGTCATCCAGGCGGAGTCGGTGGCCGAAGGCAAGGCGCGCGCCAAGGATGCGCCGCCCGCCTATGCCGTGGTGGACCTGAAGCTGGATGACGGCAACGGCCTGGACGTGGTCGAGACCCTGCACACCACCCGCCCCGAGAGCCGGGTGGTGGTGCTGACCGGTTTCGGCAATATCGCCACCGCCGTGGCCGCGGTGAAATATGGCGCCATCGACTATCTGCCCAAGCCCGCCGACGCCGACGACATACTGGCGGCGCTGATGGCTGTGCCGGGCTCCAAGCCCAAGCCGCCGGAAAATCCCATGTCGGCCGACCGGGTGCGCTGGGAGCATATCCAGCGTGTCTATGAATTGTGCGGCCATAATGTGTCGGAGACGGCGCGGCGGCTGAACATGCACCGCCGCACCTTGCAGCGGATTCTGGCGAAGAGAAGCCCGCGTTAAGCCGCCTTTTCTACCAGCATCGGCATGCGGTGGGCGACAGCGCTGTTCTGTGCCGCAAATGACATGTGCGTCAGCGCCAGCGACACGAGCATCACGCCGACGCCCGCCAGCACATCCACCAGATAATGGCCGCCGAAAGTGGGGATGGACAGGAACATCCCCACATTCACCGCCACCATGCTTTTTCCCAGCAGTCCGGCGTGACGCAGGCCCCAGGCATAGGCCAACGCCACCACGGCGTGGAAGGAAGGAAAGCTCACCACCCCTGTCAGCTCCGACAACCTGAAGGTCAGGTTCTGATGGCTGAGCAAGTGCTGCATGTCGGTCAGGAACGCACCGCGACCATGGATGTGGAAAATCTTGTAGGGCCCAAGAGCAGGGGAAAATATCGCTGCGATGCAGGTGACGAAACTGGCGATAAAGATGATGCGGAATAACACGCTCATCTCATGCCGCTCGCCGCGCATGCCTAGGACGATGCCAGCGATCAGGCCCTGTGCCAGCATGCTGGCATAAAGAAGCTGCAGCACGGTCGCCACCACGGGCCGGGCCATGATCCAGTGATAAAGGGCAAGCCAGTCGAATCCCATGGCGCGATCCGCCGCGAGGAAGGGCGCATCCAACAACGGTCCGTGAGCGCTGGCCATCGCCAGATAGGAGAAGACCCCGAACACCGCCGTCGCGCCCAGCGACAGGCAGAAATATTCCATCACCAGAGCTGCGCGCTTCGCCCGCATGCCACGAGCCACGATCATCAGCATCAGGACGAGGGCCACAAGGACAAAGTCCTGCAAGCCGAGCAGCAGGTGAAAGTTGATGATGCGCGCCCAGATCGTATCGACCAGCACGACTGCTGCCAGGCCGGCCCACTCCACGGGGAAGTTGCAGATGCGTTGTAGCACAGTCATGCCGCGAGCGTCGCATAAGGCCGGTTAGCGGTTGGTTAGCAATTTCAGCGCCTGGCCTTGGCCGGGGCGTTCTTCGCCGTTTTCCGCCTCTGTTTTTTGGCGGCCGGTTTCTTCCTCTTTTTCGCCTTGGCGTCGATCTCGCCCATCCGCGCCGCCACCAGTTCTTTCAGGGTGGCGCGGTCCAGAACCTTCAGCCGGGCCAGCAGCATCGGCCAGGGCTTGTAGTGATCGGTGATATAGAAAAGCTTCGGTTCGGCCTCCAGCATCACATCGCGCATCTCGATGGTGCCGACGCGTAGCGCCACTGCCTCTTCCTTGTCATGCACGCGGCCGACAAAGCTCTCGGCATAGAAAATCGCCGGCTTGCCGAAATAGGGCGCCTCGGACGCGCCCTTCATCGCCAGCATGATCTTCCTGGCTTCAGTCTTGCTCAACATCGGGCAGCACCAGATTGGGGGTCTCAGAGAGAGCGATGCCATCAAGCGTGCGTGACAGCCGTTCGGCCGCGGCGCGGGCGAAGCTGATGGTCACCGCCTTGCGGCGGCTGGCATGCAGCGACTGCGCTTCGGCTTCCTTGACGATGGCGCCGCCATAACGGTCGGCCACGATCAGGCCGGTCTGGTGCGGCACATGTTCGGGCGGGAAATCCGGCGGAATAGCGAAATAGAACAGGTCGCAATAGTCCAGATATTCCGGCCATTTGCTGTCGCCGCGCAGATCGGCCAGCGCCACCTTGATCTCCACCCCCAGCATTTCGCCGCCGGGCCCGATCGCGGCCACATCCAGCCGGCGGCCATTGGGCAGGGTGAATTCCAGGATGGGCGAATAGCCTTCCTCCAGCAGAAGGCGGCTCACCCCGCGCGCGACTTCTACTGCGGTGGAGGAAGAGATCAAAATCTTACCTTCTCTCTCCATGGGCGGGTTTAACCCGCCCATCCGTGAGACCGGAACAGCAAAAGCCCCGGTGGGGCTTTTGCCCGGTCGAACGCCCGCGGAACGCGGGCCTGCCGCTCGCGCCGTTCGTTGCTTTCGCAGGTCCACTGGACCTGCTCACGCACCTTTGGCGCGCCGCAGCTTACGGTCAAGCCCGGCCATGGAGAGGAGGGTTTTGGAGGGGGGATTTACAAGCTTCCCTTCGAGGAAGGCGATGCCGCCGGTCAGCCCAACGTCCTGGCCAGCGGCGTCCAGTAGTTGGCCTGCCATCCCGCCGCCAAATGCGCCGCGTCCGCGGCGGGAAAGCCGGTGTGATCGAAGACCAGGCGGGTGGCGGCGCCATGGGACTGCAGCACAAAACGGGCGATGGAATATTCGCCCGGCTTCCAGCCGGCCGAGCGCCAGGCTTGCACCAGCCGGGAATCGGAGACCAGTTCCAGATTGAATCCGGTGATATAGCCGCCGAACAGGGTGAAGGCGCCGCCGGGCCGCGCGTCAATCTGTGTCGGCGCGGCGCCCAGCATCTTTTTCATGTCGGAATTCATCGCTGCGCTGGCGCGCACGACCTGATCGAACAGGCTGGCGGTCGTCAGCGCCTGATAGACCCGGCCTGCCGGCGCAGCCAGTGTCAGTTCCTGGTGAATGGCGGCGCGGTCATGCGAAATGCCGTCCGCCCCGGCGGCTTCCGCCGGTGCGCTGGCGCCGAGCGCCGCCAATGCGGCGGCCGACACATCTCTGCGGCTGAAATCCATGCTGCGCGCTCCCTGTTTGGTGGCAGGCGTGTGGGCGTCGGCAAACTATGTTCAACACAATATTCTGAACCGCCGACACGGGCCATCCCGCAGGATATCGCGATCAGCCTCCGTGACGGTATCGAACACCTGGGTTCCCTTCCCCTCGCAAAGCTTTCGCTTTGCTCGGCCGGGAATGACAGATGAGCCTTACGACCGCTTACAAGCTGCCCTTCGAGGAAGGCGATGCGCCGTCCAGTCTTTCGTCGGGCGTGATCGCCTGGCGCAAAGCCCGCGCCAAGCCCTTGAAGCAGGTCTCGACGATATGGTGGCTGTTGTCGGCATAAAGATTTTCGATATGCAGGCACGCCCCGGCATTCTGGGCGAAGGCCTGGAACCATTCCTTGAACAGTTCGGTATCCATCTCCCCCAGCTTGGGCTTGGGGATATTGACCTTCCAGATCAGGTAGGGACGGTTGGAGAGGTCCAGCGCCACCCGGGTCAGCGCCTCGTCCATGGGGATCAGCGCCCAGCCGAAGCGGGTGATGCCGGCGAAATCGCCCAGCGCCTTCTTCACCGCCTGGCCGATCACGATGGCGGTGTCCTCGGTGGTGTGGTGATAATCGACATGCAGATCGCCTTGCGCCCGCACTTTCAAGTCGATCATGGAATGGCGGGAGAAGCTCTCCAGCATATGGTCCAGAAAGCCGATGCCGGTGTCGATGTCGCTCTCGCCCGTCCCGTCCAGGTCGAGGGAGACGGCGATCTCGGTCTCGCGGGTCTTGCGTTCAACGGTGGCGGTGCGCATTCGCGGCTTTCGGCTGATTTGCGAAGTTCCTATTATCCTAATCGGGCTGGCAGGTCGAAGGGTTAACGTGTCTTTCGGGGAGGGGCGTCATGCGCAAAGCTATGCTTTGGATGGCCGTTGTTTGGGGCTTGAGCCCTGGTGCCGCGCTGGCGGCCGAGCCTCCCGGCGGGGCAGACCATGCCGCGGCGGCCGAAGCACAGGCCAAGGCAGCGGCTGACCTGGCCGCGCTCTGCGCCCGGGTGACCTGCCGCAAAATCCCCCGCCAGATGAGCTTGCGGATGCGCGACAATTCGAGCTTCCAGATCGGCACCCGCATGCTGCCCTATTTCGACGACAAGGGCACGCTGATCATCTTCCCCGGCGAGACCATCACGCTGTCCTATGCGGGCGATGATGCGAAGCTCGAACATCCCGCGCTGTCATCGGTCATCGACCCCGCCGGTCCGGTCGCGCTGCCGCCCTTTTCGGGCACGACGGTCAGCTTCAAGCTCGAACAGATGGACGGCAAGCCCGACATGATGCTGAGCGTCGCCAACACCACCGGGGCCATAGTCAAGTTCGACACCGTGATGTTCGTGCCCGATCCGGCCAGCGGCAATGCGCGCGGCTCGCGCACCACGGCCTGTCCGGTTTTGCCGCCGCAAGGCCGTGCGCCCAGCTTCAGCGACTTGGAGAACTGGCCGCAGCCCATTGTGATGCTGCTGATCGGCAATATCCGCGCCCTGGATGCGGCGGCGCGGCGCGCCTGCGATTAGCCGGACCGGCGCGGTCCGCCCGGACATGTCTCGAAAAGTTTCCAGGGAAAAGCAAAGCTTAGCCGCCGTGAAGGATATGCGAAAATTGACATATCCTGTTGACCCCCCCTCCAAACCCTGTAAAGAGGGGCCGCCTCCAGAAATCAGGATCATCATGGCGCGCCAGAACTATCTCTTCACCTCCGAAAGCGTTTCCGAAGGCCATCCCGACAAGGTGTGCGACCGCATCTCGGACGAGGTGGTGGATCTGTTCTTCCGCGAAGGCCCCAAGGAGGGCATGAGCCCCTGGGACATCCGCGCCGCCTGCGAAACCATGGCGACCACCAACCGGGTGATCATCGCCGGGGAGACCCGCGGGCCCAAGTCGGTCGGCGCCGCCCAGGTGGAAGAAGTCGCCCGCCAGGCGATCAAGGACATCGGTTATGAGCAGGACGGCTTCCACTGGAAGACGGCGCAGGTCGAAGTGCTGCTGCACGCCCAGTCGGCGCATATCGCGCAAGGCGTGGACGCCAGCGGCAACAAGGATGAGGGTGCGGGCGACCAGGGCATCATGTTCGGCTATGCCTGCCGCGAGACCCCGGCGCTGATGCCGGCGCCGCTGTTCTACAGCCACAAGATCCTCGAGCTGCTGGCCAAGGCGCGCAAATCCGGCCAGGAAGCGACACTGGGTCCCGACGCCAAGAGCCAGGTCACCTTGCGCTATGAGAATGGCAAGCCGGTGGAAGCCACCCAGATCGTGCTTTCCACCCAGCATATGGACGAAAACCAGAGCAGCGACGACATCCGCAGGATCGTCGAGCCCTATATCCGCCGGGCGCTGCCGGGCGACTGGATCAACGCCAACACCGTCTGGCACATCAATCCCACCGGCGCCTTCGTGATCGGCGGTCCCGATGGCGACTGCGGTCTCACCGGCCGCAAGATCATCGTGGACACCTATGGCGGCGCGGCCCCGCATGGCGGCGGCGCGTTCAGCGGCAAGGACTCCACCAAGGTGGACCGTTCCGCCGCTTATGCCGCGCGCTATCTGGCCAAGAATGTGGTGGCATCGGGCGTGGCCGACCGCTGCACCATCCAGATCGCCTATGCCATCGGCGTGGCCGAGCCGCTGTCGGTCTATGTCGACACCCATGGCACCGGCAAGGTGGACGAAGCCAGGCTGGAACTGATCCTGCCGCAGCTGATGAACCTGAAGCCGCGCGGCATCCGCCAGCATCTGGACCTGAACAAGCCCATCTTCGCCCGCACCGCCGCTTACGGCCATTTCGGCCGCGAGCCCGATGCAGACGGCGGCTTTTCGTGGGAGAAGACTGATCTGGCAGATCAGATTAAGTCGGCTCTGAGCTAAAGCCTGTCATCCCCGGCATCGCGCATCATGCGCGATGCGAGGAAAGGGGATCCAGGTGGAAAGAGCGAGCCCAATCTAGCCACCTGGGTTCCCTTCCCCTCGCATCGCTACGCAATGCTCGGCCGGGAATGACAATCATGACCGACCATCCCGATCGCAACCGCCGCAAGCTGTATGGCCGGCGCAAGGGCCCCAAGCTGTCAGGCCGGCAGGCGGCCCTGCGCAGAACACTGTTAAGCGAACTCGCCTATGATCTGACAAAAGGCCCATTGGAACAGTTCCCGAACAGTGTTCGGGCCTCCCCCATGCGCGAAGCGCAAATGGGGGAGGGGCCCGTAGCTGGCCTTGGGGCCAGCGAAGGGGGGATGGGGCCAATCAAAGAAATCTGGCTGGAGATCGGATTCGGCGCCGGCGAGCATCTGGTCTGGCAGGCCAGGGAACATCCCGAAATTGGCCTGATCGGCGCCGAACCCTATGAGATGGGCATGGCCAAGACATTGACCAAGCTGGAAGAATCGCCGCTGAACACTGTTCGGCTGTTCGAGGGGGACGGCCGCGACGTTATCGAGGCGCTGCCAGACCAGAGCCTTGGCCGCTTTTTCCTGCTGTTCCCTGATCCCTGGCCCAAGACCCGGCATCACAAGCGCCGCTTCCTGCAAATGGAAATGCTGGACAGCCTGGCCCGGGTGCTGAAGCCCGGCGCGGAACTGCGCTTTGCCACCGACGACAAAAGCTATCTGCCCTACGCCCTGGAGCGGCTGATGGCCCATCCGGCCTTTGACTGGCTGGCGCACGGGCCGGCCGACTGGAAGTTCCGCCCCGCCGACTGGCCGCCAACCCGCTATGAAACCAAGGCGATCAAGGGGCCGCCGACTTTTCTGCGCTTTGTGCGGCGGTCGCTTTCTGGTGCCGTTCGCGATAAAAAAGCGTCATGAAAGCGTCCAATGACGATGACGATGAGGGGCTGAGGCCCCATTACCGCACCAACTATGGCGATATCGGCGTGGTGGTGATCGCGGCCCTCTGCACCCTGGCTTTTGTCCTGATGATGGTGCTGCCGTCTCCCGTCGCCAAATACCAAAAAGACAAGGCCCAGCAGGAAGAAAGGGACCGCCAGGACGCCATCCAGAAGGCGGTTTCCAGCGGTGAAGTCAGCGTCGGCATCGCCCCCGCCAAACACTGAAGCCTTGTAATCCGGGCCTTCCCGGCGTATATCCGCGCCATCCCAAACAACAAAATCTGTTGTGTGGCGGTCTGCAAAGGCCGCCGCGGGCGAAAGGCTTTGCACTTGGTCATTACGTCGGCATCGCATCTGGAACCGGTTTTTGAACCCGTGATTGAAAAAGCGGGCTTCAAACTGGTGCGCCTGCGCATCATGGGCGGCGCGGCCAAGACCCTGCAGGTGATGGCCGAGCGGCCCGATGGCAGCATGGATGTGGAAGGCTGCGCCACGCTGTCCCACGCGCTCCTGGATTTCATCGAAGCCGAAGACCCGATCGAGGGCGAATATGAAATTGAGGTGTCCTCGCCGGGCATCGACCGGCCGCTCACAAGGCTGATGGATTTCGCCCGCTGGTCCGGCCATGAAGCCAAGATCGAGCTGCATGCACCTCTCGAAGGCCGCAAGCGGTTCCGCGCGGTGCTGCTGGGCCTGGACGGCACCGATGTCATGATCAAGGCCGACAATGCCGACATCAAGTTTCCGTTTCGCAGCGTCGCCAACGCGAAGCTCGTTCTCACCGACAAGCTCATCAACGAAGATTTGAAGGCGCGCAAAGGCGTCTGACTTTTTAAGGAGAAGATAATGGCAAGCACAGTGGCCGCCAACCGGCTCGAACTTCTGCAGATCGCCGACGCGGTCGCGCGCGACAAATCCATCGACAAGCAGGTAGTGCTGACCGCGATGGAAGAAGCGATGCAGCGCGCCGCCAAGGCCCATTATGGCACCGAGAACGACATCAAGGTCGATATCGATCCCAAGACCGGCGAGACCCATGTCTCGCGCTATCTGCATGTCGTGGAGATGGTGGAGAACGACAAGACCGAGATCTCGCTGGCCGATGCGCGCAAGCGCAATCCCGACGCCCAGATCGGCGACATCATCGCCGAGACCCTGCCGCCGGTGGATTTCAACCGCATCAACGCCCAGAACGCCAAGCAGGTGATCGTGCAGAAGGTGCGCGATGCCGAGCGCGAGCGCCAGTATGACGAGTACAAGGACCGCATCGGCGAAGTGGTGCATGGCGTGGTCAAGCGCAGCGAGTTCGGTTCGGTGGTGGTCGATCTGGGCAAGGCCGAAGGCGTGGTGCGCCGCGACGAGATGATCCCGCGCGAGAGCTTCCGCGCCGGCGACCGCATCCGCGCCTATATCTATGACGTGCGCCGCGAACCCCGCGGGCCGCAGATTTTCCTGTCCCGCAGCCATCCCCAGTTCATGGTGCGGCTGTTCGCCCAGGAAGTGCCGGAAATCTATGACGGCGTGATCGAGATCCGCGCCGTGGCGCGTGATCCCGGTTCGCGCGCCAAGATCGCCGTCATCAGCAAGGATTCCAGCATCGACCCGGTCGGCGCCTGCGTCGGCATGCGCGGCGTGCGCGTGCAGGCGGTGGTGCAGGAGCTGCAGGGCGAGCGCATCGACATCATTCCGTGGAACGGCGAGGCGGCGACCTTCATCGTCAACGCCCTGGCGCCGGCCGAAGTCACCAAGGTGGTGCTGGACGAAGACACCCACCGGGTCGAAGTGGTGGTGCCCGATGAGCAGCTTTCACTGGGCATCGGCCGCCGCGGCCAGAATGTGCGGCTCGCCTCCCAGCTTACCGGCTGGCAGATCGACATCCTCACCGAAGCCGAGGAATCGGAACGCCGCCAGAAGGAATTCGCCCAGCGCACCCAGCTGTTCATGGAATCGCTGGATGTGGACGAGACCGTGGCCCAGCTGCTCGCCTCCGAAGGTTTCGCCACCATCGAGGACGTGGCTTATGTCGAGCTCAATGAACTGGCCCAGATCGAGGCCTTTGACGAGGATACCGCGCAGGAGTTGCAGAGCCGGGCGCTGGAATTCATCGAGGCCCGCAACAAGGAGATGGACGACAAGCGCCTGGCGCTGGGTGTCGCCGACGAGGTGCTGGAAGTGGAGGGCGTCACGCCCGCCATGGCGGTCGCGCTGGGCGAGCATGAGATCAAGACCCTGGAGGACCTCGCCGGCTGCGCCACCGACGACCTGATCGGCTATTACGAAACCGGCAAGGACAAGGAGCGCACCCGCATTCCCGGCGCCCTGGACGGTTTCAATCTCACCAGCGACGACGCCAGCGCCATCATCATGAAGGCGCGCGTCAAGGCCGGCTGGATCGAGGAACTGGTTGAAGAGGAAGCCACCGAAGAAAGTGGCGAAGGCGAGGAGCCTGCTGAAGCCTGATGACAGCGGTGGCGCACAGATCAAACTCGGACCCAACTCCCCCTCGCGCGCGTCAGCGCGCCGGGGGGGGAGATGCCGTAGCACGCTCTGGAGCGTGCGAAGGCAGAGGGGGTGATCAAAGAGAACGTCGTGACATCGTGTCGGGCGAAGTCATGCCCGAAAACCGTCTGTTGCGTTTTGTCGCCGGCCCCGACGGCCAGGTCGTGCCCGATGTCGCCGCCAAGCTGCCGGGTCGCGGACTGTGGGTGGAGGCATCCAAAGTCGCCATCGCCAAGGCGGTGGAGAGGAAACTGTTCTCACGTGCCGCCAAGGCGCAGGTGAGCGCGGATGCGGACCTCGCCGACCGCGCGGAAAAGGCGCTGGTGAGCCGCATGCTGGGCGATCTGGGGATCGCGCGGCGCGCGGGGAGCCTGGTCCTGGGTTTCGACAATGTGTTGCGCCAGCTGGACGGTCCCAAGCCACCCAGGCTGCTGATCGAGGCTTTCGACGGCGCCCCTGACGGCAAGCGCAAATTGTACGCCGCCGCGCATCGGCTGGAACTGAATTGCGTGGTGATCGAGACCCTGACCAGCGCCGAATTGGGCTTGGCGCTGGGACGCGAGAATGTGATACATGCCGCCGTCCAGCCGGGCGGACTTGCAGACCGTTTAATGTTTGATGCGGAACGGCTTTCCGGTTTCCGCGGCCGTAACGAAAGAGATTCATGAGCGATACCGACGAAACCAAGCGCCCCGGCAAAACGCTGTCGCTGAAGAAGACGGAAACTTCCACCGTCAAGCAGAGCTTCAGCCATGGCCGCACCAAGGCGGTGGTGGTGGAAAAGAAGCGGTCCGCCGCGCCGCCGGCCGTCACCGTCAAGCCCGCCGGCAAGCCGGCGGAAAAACCTGCCGCGCCCGCGCCCCAGGCATCCGCCAAGGCCGAAGCGCCCAAGGCGGTCGCGCCTGCTCGCGGCGGCGTGGTGCTGCGCCAGCTTTCGGATGAGGAAAAAGCCCGCCGCGCCGCGGCCCTGGCCGATGCCCGTGTCTCCGACAGCGAGGCGCGCCGCCTGGCCGAGCAGGACGCCGAACGCAAGGCGCGCGAGGAAGAACAGCTGCGTGCCGAGCGCGTCGCGGCCGAAAAGCGCAAGGCCGAGGAAGAGGCCCGCAAGGCCGCCGACGAACTGGCCAGGAAGCGGGCCGAACAGGAAGCCGCGCGCCGGCTTGAGACGACGCCCAAGGCGCCTTTGCCCGCCGAGGCCCCCCGCCGCCGGCTGGAGAATGAAGAGGAAGAAGAGAGCAGCGCCAAGAAGATCGGCGGCAAGCTTGTTCCCGCCAAGGCGCCCGCGCCCAAGAAGGCCGAAGGCGAACGCCGCCGCGGCAAGCTGACCGTCACCCGCGCCTTGTCCGATGATGACGAGCGCGTGCGTTCGGTGGCGAGCTATCGCCGCCATCTGCAGCGCGTCAACAAGGGCCATCAGGTGCAACAGGCCGGCCCCGCCGGTCCGCGCGACATCATTGTTCCCGAAACCATCACCGTCGCCGATCTGGCCAACCGCATGGCGCGCCGCACCGTGGATGTCATCAAGGTCTTGATGAAGAACGGCATGATGGCGACGCCCAATGACGTGATCGACGCCGACACCGCCGAACTGGTGGCGACCGAATATGGCCATGTGGTCAAGCGCGTGGCGGAATCCGACGTGCTGGAAGGCCTGGTCGGCGCCCAGGACGAAGACAGCGCGCTGGCGCCGCGCCCGCCGGTCGTCACCATCATGGGCCATGTCGACCATGGCAAGACCTCGCTGCTGGATGCGTTGCGCAAGACCGATGTGGCGGCGGGCGAGGCCGGCGGCATCACCCAGCATATCGGCGCCTATCAGGTGATGCTGAAATCCGGGCAGAAGATCACCTTTCTCGACACGCCCGGCCATGCGGCCTTCACCCAGATGCGCGCGCGCGGCGCCAAGGTCACCGATCTGGTGATCCTGGTGGTGGCGGCCGATGACGGGGTGATGCCCCAGACCGTTGAGGCAATCGCCCACGCCAAGGCGGCGCATGTGCCCATGATCGTGGCGGTCAACAAGATCGACAAGGGCGACGCCAATCCGACCCGGGTGAAGACCGAACTGCTGCAGCATGAAATCCAGGTGGAGGACATGGGCGGCGAAACCCAGGCCGTCGAAGTCTCCGCCACCAAGGGCATCGGCCTCGACAAGCTGGAAGAAGCCATCCTGCTCCAGGCCGAAATCCTGGACCTGAAGGCCAATCCCGATCGCGCCGCCGAAGGCGCGGTGGTGGAAGCCAAGCTCGACAAGGGCCGCGGCCCTGTCGCCACCGTGCTGGTGCAGCGCGGCACGCTCAAGGTCGGCGACATCGTCGTGGCCGGCGCCGAATGGGGCCGGGTGCGGCTCTTGGCCAACGAACGCGGCGAGTCGGTGCAGTCCGCCGGGCCCTCGACTCCCATCGAGGTTCTGGGCCTGTCGGCCGCCCCGGAAGCCGGTGACGAAATGGTCGTGGTGGAAAATGAAGCCCGCGCCCGCGAAGTGGCGGAATATCGCGCCAGGAAGCGCCGCGAACAGCGCCAGGCCTCGTCCTCGCGCCAGACCCTGGACCAGTTGCTGCAGACCCGCGAAGCCGGCGAGAAGCGCCTGCTGCCGTTGGTGCTCAAGACCGATGTGCAAGGTTCCAGCGAAGCCATTCAGGGCGCGCTGGCCAAGCTCGCGACCAACGAAGTGGGGGCGCAGATCCTGCAGTCCGGTGTCGGCGGCATCACCGAAAGCGATGTCATCCTGGCGCATGCCAGCGGGGCGGCGGTGATCGGGTTCAATGTCCGCGCCAACAACCAGGCGCGCGACCGCGCCAAGCGCGACGGCGTGGAAATCCGCTATTACAACATCATCTACAATCTGGTGGATGACGTGAAGGCGGCGCTGTCGGGCATGCTGACGCCCGAGACGCGCGAGAAGTTCCTGGGCAATGCCGAAATCCTGGAAGTGTTCAACATCTCCAAGGTGGGCAAGGTCGCCGGCTGCAGGGTCACCGAAGGCGTGGTGCGCCGCGGCGCCAAGGTGCGGCTGATCCGCGACGATGTCGTAATCCATGAAGGCGAGCTTTCCACCCTCAAGCGCTTCAAGGATGAAGTGCGCGAGGTCCAGTCCGGCCAGGAATGCGGCATGGCTTTCACCAATTATCAGGACATGCAGAAGGGTGACGTCATCGAATGTTTCGACGTCGAAACAATTCAGCGAGCACTCTAGCAGTCCTGGGCTCGGGCCGCTCACTTCGCTGGCGCGCGCGGCCCTGCGCCGTTGCGAACCGAGCAGGTCCGCAACCTACCCGGTTCGCAACCCATTCAGCGGGCGCTCTAGTTCTTCCACACGGGAATTAGCTCATGACGCCCACCGGCAACGAGGCGCTGGCCAGCACCGTTTCGGCGGTCGAGGCCGCGCTCTGGGCATCCGACATGGCCAGGGCGATGCGGTTGAGCGAGGAAGCGGTGGGCGCGGGCGCGGTCCATCCCACCCTGCTTTCGCTCACAGCACTGGGGCGCATGCAGGCCGGCGACAATGCGGGCGCGCTGCCGTTGCTGCTGCGGGCGCGCGAACTGGCGCCGCGCCATGCCGATCTGTTGAATGCGCTGGGCACCTGCCTGACGCGGCTGGGACGGCCGCGCGAGGCGGTGGAAGCCTTTGACACCGCGCTCACCATCGCGCCCCAGGACCAGCGGCTGCATCTGGGCCGCGCCCTGGCGCTGGAAGACCTGAGCGAGTTGGACGCGGCGCGCGCGGGCTTTGAACAGGTGCTGGCGCTGGACCCGGCTGCGTCGGGGGCGCTGTCGCGGCTGGCGGTGCTGGCGGTGCAGCGCGGCGATGCCGGCAAGGCGCGCGAGCTGGCCACCCGCGCGCTGGCGATCGATCCGCGCGATCAGGCCGCGAACATTGCCTTCGCGCAGGCCGCCTTGCAGCAGAAGGATATTGCCGCCGCCGAACAGGCCGTGGCGGCGCTGTCACGCCATCCCGATCTTGGCGCGGTCAATCGCGCTTTCGCCCTCAGCCTCGCCGGTGATGTGCTGGATGCGCAAGGCCGGGCCGCCGAAGCCTTTGTCGCCTATACCCAGTCCAAGCAGCTTCTGCGCGATGCCTATGGCGCCAATATGGCGGGGCTGGAAAGCGTGCGGGCGCGCGAAACAAGGCTGGCGGAATATTTTCGCCGCGCCGACGCCTCGGCCTGGCGCGGCGCCGCCGCGCCGTCCGGGCGCAGTCCGGTTTTTCTGGTCGGCTTTCCCCGTTCCGGCACCACCTTGCTGGGCCAGGTGCTGGCCAGCCATCCGGACGTTCAGACCATGGAGGAGCGCACCTGTCTGATGGATTCAGCCGCCGCATTCTTCGGCTCCGATGCCGGCCTCGACCGACTGGCGGCGCTCTCCGAAGCCGAACTGGATCATTGGCGCGCGCGCTATTGGCAGCGCGTGGCCGAAAGCGGCGTCGTACCCTTGAAGCCTGTCTTCGTGGACAAGATGCCGTTGAATGCGGTGTTCCTGCCGCTCATTGCCAGGCTGTTCCCGGACGCGCGCATCCTGTTTGCGTTGCGCGATCCGCGCGATGTGGTGCTGTCCTGCTTTCGCCGCCGCTTCGCCATGAATGCCGGCATGTATGAATTCACCTGTCTGGACAGCGCCGCCGCCTATTATGGCGCGGTGATGCGGCTGATGCGGATTTATTCCGAAAAACTGGCGCTTCCCATATTCGAGGTGCGCCACGAAGGCCTGGTGGCGGATTTCGCCGGCGAGGCAAAGCGGCTTTGCGCCTTTCTGGGCCTCGGCTATCGCGATGAGATGGGCGGCTTTGCCGGCCGCGCCCAGTCTCAGAACATCGACACGCCGTCCAGCGCCCAGGTCGCGCAGGGTCTGAGCGAGGCGGGCGTGGCGCAATGGCGCCGCTATGCCCGCGAACTTGAACCTGTCCTTCCCGTGCTGGCGCCCTTTGTGGCCCAGTTGGGTTATTCGGAGATCTGATATGCCTCGTCCTTCTGGCTCGCGTGGCCGCAGCTCTTCGCGCCGTCCCCATCGTGGCGGCGCCGATGACAAAGGCGGCCCGTCCCAGCGCCAGCTTCGGGTGGGCGAAATGCTGCGGCATGCGCTGGCCGAAGTGCTGCGTGAAAACGACATTCGCGATCCCGACCTGGATGGCGTGTCGGTGACCATCACCCAGATCAAGCCATCGCCGGACATGCGCTATGCCACCGTCTATTGCGAACCCCTGGGCGGGGAGAATGCGAAAACGATCATCGCGGCGCTGAACCGGCACAAGGGCTTCCTGCGTGGCGAGATGGGCCACCGCATCGCCATGAAATTCACCCCCGACCTGCGCTTTGTCGAAGACGAATCTTTCGCCGAGGCCCAGAAGATCGAGACCATTCTCAAGTCGCCGGAAGTGCAGAGAGACCTCTCCGCCTCCGATGATGACGAAGAAGAAGACTGATGGGCCGCCGCAAGAAGGGTAATCCGGTCCATGGATGGGTCGTCCTGGACAAGCCGATGGGCATGACCTCGACCCAGGCGGTGGCTGCGGTGCGCCGAATCTTTGACGCCAAGAAGGCCGGTCATGCGGGGACGCTGGATCCGATGGCGACCGGAATTCTCGCCATCGCGCTGGGGGAGGCGACCAAGACCGTCCCCTATGCCATGGACGCCGACAAGACCTACCGCTTCACCGCGACCTGGGGGGAAGCCCGCGACACCGACGACGCCGAAGGCAAGGTGACGGCCACCTCCGGCCACCGCCCTTCCCGCGTCGAGATCGAGGCCATGCTGCCCCGCTTCACCGGCACCCTGAACCAGACCCCGCCGGCCTATAGCGCCATCAAGGTGGGGGGTGAGCGGGCCTATGACCTGGCCCGGGATGGGGAGGAGGTGGTGCTGGAGCCCCGCCCAGTCGAGGTTTTCGAGGCCCGGCTGCTGGACGCGCAGGCCGACAGGTGCGAGTTCGAAATCCTTTGTGGCAAAGGGACTTACGTCCGCTCCTGGGTGCGCGACATCGCCCTGGCCTTGGGAACCTTGGGCCATGTTTCGGCCTTGAGACGAACCCGGCTGGGCTCCTGGGACGAAAAATCCGCGGTCGGACTGGATACCCTGACCCCTTTTATGCATAGTCCCGCCGCTTTTGGGTATTTGAGACCCCTTTCGACCGCGCTGGACGGCATCCCGGCGTTGGCCGTTTCGGGCCCAGATACGGTTCGCATCCGATCCGGAAACCCCATCCTCATCCGCAGCGATCTCTTCGCCCGCATGAGACAGGGATTCGGTGATGGCGAGCTCCTCGGGCAGACCGTGTTTCTCCAGGAAGAGGACGGGTCGCCGGTGGCACTGGCCGAAATCGCCGGAGGTGAGCTCCGTCCGTTTCGTGTCTTCAACTTCTCGAACTCGATTCCCTGAAAGGGCGGATGACCGATGATTACACCTGAACGCAAGAAAGAGCTGATCGCCCAGTATGCGACCGGCAACAATGATTCCGGTTCGCCGGAAGTGCAGATCGCGATCCTGTCGGAGCGCATCTCCAATCTCACCGAACACTTCAAGACCCACGCCAAGGACAATCATTCCCGCCGCGGCATGATCAAGATGGTGTCGCAGCGCCGTGGCCTGCTGGACTATGTCAAGGCCAAGGACGCCAGGCGCTACGAGACCATCATCGGCAAGCTGGGTCTGCGCCGCTGAGTTCGATGCACAACAGAATTGGCACGGCCTTACGCAAAAGCGTGAGGCCGTGCTTTTGCTTTTGCGGGGGATGAGCCTCCGCAAGGGCTGGTCCCATAGGGGGATCAATAGAAGGCCCGGGCGCAATATGGCGCACGCGCATGACGAAAGAAAAACGGATGTTCAATATTCAAAAAGAAAGCTTCGAATGGGGCGGACGCACCTTCACCCTGGAGACCGGCAAGGTCGCGCGTCAGGCTGACGGCGCGGTGATCGCCACCTATGGCGAAACCGTGGTGCTGGCCACCGTGGTCGGCGCGGCCCAGCCCAAAGAGGGCCAGGATTTCTTCCCCCTCACCGTGAACTATCAGGAACGCTATTACGCCGCCGGCAAGATTCCGGGCGGCTATTTCAAGCGCGAGCGCGCGCCGACGGAACGCGAGACCCTGACTTCGCGCCTGATCGACCGGCCCATCCGCCCGCTGTTCGCCGACGGCTACAAGAACGAGACCTTGGTGGTGACGCAGGTCCTCTCCCACGACCTGGAGAATGACCCCGATATCGTGGCGCTGGTGGCGGCGTCCGCGGCGCTGACCATTTCCGGCCTGCCGTTCCTGGGCCCCATCGGCGCGGCCCGCGTCGGCTTCATCAACGGCGAATATGTGCTGAACCCCAACATCGATTCCTATCCGGAATCCCTGCTCGACCTGGTGGTCGCGGGCACCCATGACGCCGTGATGATGGTGGAATCCGAAGCCCAGGAGCTCTCCGAAGAGGTGATGCTGGGCGCGGTAGTGTTCGGCCACAAGGAAATGCAGCACGCCATCAACGCCATCATCCGCCTGGCGGAGAAGGCGGCCAAGGATCCGCGTCCGGTGCCGGAAGATGTCCACGGGCCGGTGCGCGAGCGCCTCAAGGTTGCCGCCTCCGCCGACCTGGGCAAGGCGTTCCAGATCGCCGACAAGCATGCGCGCCGCGACGCCATTTCCGCCGCGCGCAAGACCTTTGCCGAGACCTTCGTGGGCGAAGGCGAAGGCAAGGTCAATGCCGGCACCTATGGCGGCCTGATGCATGACGTGGAAGCCCATGTGATGCGCAATGCCGTGCTGGACACCAAGACGCGCGTCGACGGCCGCGATCTCACCACCGTGCGCCCGATCCTGGCGGAAGTGGGCATCCTGCCCCGCACCCATGGTTCGGCGCTGTTCACCCGCGGCGAAACCCAGGCGATCGTGGTCGCCACCTTGGGCACCGCCGAGGATGAGCAGTTCATCGACAGCCTGACCGGCACGAACAAGGAAACCTTCATGCTGCACTACAACTTCCCGCCCTATTCGGTGGGTGAAGTGGGCCGCATGGGTTCGCCGGGCCGCCGCGAAATCGGCCATGGCAAGCTTGCCTGGCGCGCCATCCATCCGATGCTGCCCAAGAAGGAAGAGTTCCCCTACACCATCCGCGTGGTGTCGGAGATCACCGAATCCAACGGCTCTTCGTCGATGGCGACGGTGTGCGGCACTTCGCTGGCGCTGATGGATGCGGGCGTTCCCATCAAGAAGCCCACCGCCGGCATCGCCATGGGGTTGATCCTGGAAGGCGACCGCTATGCGGTTCTGTCGGACATCCTGGGTGACGAGGATCACCTGGGCGACATGGACTTCAAGGTGGCGGGCACCGAGGACGGCGTCACTTCGCTCCAGATGGACATCAAGATCGCCGGCATCACCGAGGAGATCATGAAGGTCGCCCTGGATCAGGCCAAGGGCGGTCGCCTGCACATTCTGGGCGAGATGAACAAGGCCCTGACCGGCGCCCGCGCCGAGCTGGGCGAACATGCCCCGCGAATCGAGCAGATCAAGATCCCGGTGGACAAGATCCGCGACGTGATCGGCACCGGCGGCAAGGTGATCCGCGAGATCGTG
>DATAWO010000115.1:0-19884 GCA_036267165.1 Rhizomicrobium sp.
ACAAGACCTGGCGCGCCCAGGTCAATGTCATCAACCTCGCCGACCGACTCTATTACAGCCAGTCCTTCGGCAATCGCGCCACGCCGGCCCCGGGCCGCACGGTGATCGTCTCGGTGGAGGCCGCGCTCTAGGATGATGGTCCAGGTCCCAGCTCTGTTGTCGGCGGAACAGGTGGCGGATATGCGCGCCACCCTGTCCGGCACGGACTGGGTGGACGGCAAGGCAACGGCGGGAACGCAGTCGGCGCAGGCCAAACACAACCTGCAAGTGCCGGAGGACGCGCCCGCCGCCCGCGCCCTGGGCGAGATCATCCTCTCCGCGCTGGGCCGCAACGAGCGCTTCATGTCGGCCTCGCTGGCGCTGCGCGTGTTTCCGCCCCTGTTCAACCGCTATGACGCGGGCATGGAATTCGGCTCCCATATCGACAATGCCATCCGCTTCGTGAAGGCGTCGCTTGGTTCAAGCGCGCCGATCCGGATCAGGACCGATCTGTCGGCGACATTGTTCCTGACCGATCCGTCCGATTATGAGGGCGGCGAACTGGTCATCGAAGACACCTTCGGCACCCACAAGGTGAAACTCGCCGCCGGCGACCTGGTGCTCTATTCCGCCACCAGCCACCATCATGTCACTCCGGTAACACGCGGCAGCCGCTGGTCATCTTTTTTCTGGATTCAGAGCATGGTCCGCGACGAGACCGCGCGCGGCATGCTGTTCGATCTCGACAATGCCGTACAGGGCCTGCGTAGGGAGCTGGGCGACAGCGACCATGTCGTCAGCCTGACCGGCCTCTACCACAATCTTGTCCGCCGCTGGGCGGAAGCCTGAGGATGTCATGATCAGCCTGCGCCGCACCCTGTTCACCGTGCATATGTGGATCGGTTTGATCCTGGGCCTTTTGCTGGCGGCGCTGGGCCTGTCGGGTAGTCTTTTGGTCTATGACGATGCGCTGGCGGATCTGCTAAATCCCCCGCCGCGCGCCGCCACCCAGGGCCAGCCGCTGCCGCTCTCCATGATCCAGGACATCGCCCAGGAGACGGTGGGCCATTCCGGCCAGATGCAGATATTCCTGCCGCAGAAACCGGGTGACGCGATTTCCGTGCGCATGGGCGGCATTTCGCCCATGGGCAACATGGCGGGCATGAACAACGCCAATCAGCGGCCTCATGGTGAGGGCCGTCGCCGCCGCCGTGAGGGCGCCAGTGGCGGCGAGGGTGGCCGTGGCCTGCAGATCTTCATCGATCCGGTTTCCGGCGAGGTGCTGGGCACCCGCACCGCGCTGCTGCCGCCGATTCTGACCTTCGCGCACCAGCTGCACGGCAACTTCCTGATGGGCCGTGACGGCCGCTCGCTGGTGGTGGGCTGGCTGGGCGTGGCGATGCTGCTTCTGGGACTCAGCGGGCTGGTCCTGTGGTGGCCCAGGCGCGGGCAATGGAAATACGCCTTTCTTGTGCGCAGCACGGCGCAGGGCGTGCGCTTTCACCGCGAACTGCATGCCGCCACCGGCATCTGGATTTTCATCATCTTCCTCTGTGTGAGTTTCTCGGGCGTGGTGCTGGCATGGCCGCAGACCATGGGCGCCAATCCGCCGGGCTTCAATCCGCGGGCCGTGCCGGCGGTGGAAGCCTCCGGCGGCAAAAGGCTGGGCGCGACGGAAGCCATCATCGCCGCCAGTGCCGCGGTGCCGGGTCTTTCCCCGCGCAGCGTCACCATCCCGGTGCGTCCCGACCAGGCGATCTCGGTGAACTATCTCAGCAATGGCGCGGTCGCCGCCACCGTCTTTGTCGATCCCTATCGCGGCAAGGTGCTGTCGGTGCGCGATCCTTCGGGGAGCTTCATGGCCTGGATGCGCCCGGTGCATCAGGGAAATCTGGGACCGGTGTGGAAGTTCCTGGTCTTCCTGACCGGCCTGGCGCCCAGCCTGTTCGTCGTCACCGGCATCCTGATGTGGTGGAAGAAGCGCAAGCGGCATGTGCCGATGTCCATGCCTTTGCCTGATGTCCTGGAAGGAGAGGCAGCAACATGACCGTCCTGATTCCCCTGAACGCATTCGACGACGCCCATGACGTGCGCCGTACCTGGCGTCCCGCGCTCGACCGCGACAAGGTGACGAGCGTCGCCATCACGATCGCCATCCATCTGCTGGTCGCCGCCGCGGCGCTGACCGCGGTACAGGTGGCCAGGCCGCATGTGATGCAGGAATTGTCGGTCCAGATCACGCCGGAACGTCCCAAGCCGGCGGAAGAGATCAAGCCGCCCCAGCATCTGGCGGTGCCCACTGTCATCACCGCGCCGCTGCCCGAGGTCGTCATCCAGACCGCCACGCCACCGCCGGTGGTGGCCGCGCCGCCGCCGGTTGCCGCCCCCGTGGCGCCGCCGGCGCAAGCCGCACCCCAGAAAGGGGCGGGAGAAACCCGCGACAGTTTCCTGGGAAAGCTGCTCGCCCGGCTCAACCGGTTCAAGCAATATCCCCGCGCCGCGCGCCAGGCTCATATCGAGGGCGTGGTCATGCTGCATTTCGTGATGGATGCACAAGGCCGGGTTGTGAGCTTCGGGATCGCAAAATCGAGCGGCCGTCCGGTGTTGGACAATGAGGCCCTGGCGCTGATCCAGCGCGCCCAGCCCTTGCCTGCGCTGCCGGCCGATTTTCCCACCCGCACCCTGGACGCGGTTGTTCCGATCGAATTCTCGCTGGACGGCTGATCCAGACCAAGTTGGCCTAAACCCATTGGCCGCCGGCCGATTTCAGGGCTAAGCTTCCCGAAAATACCAAAGGGGGGAGCCGATGGCAGAAAAATCAAGGCGTGGTCTTTTGAACGGTGCGACCGTGGCGGCTGCCGCCGGTGTTGGTCTGTTGGCTACGGGCGCCGAGGCGCAGCCCAAAATGGAAAAGCACTCGCCCTATCCCGACGCCAAGCCGTCCATGTATTCCCGCGCCGTGGCCTACGGCAACATGCTGTTCCTGTCGGGGGTGGGTTATCACAAGGAAGGCACCATCGAGGATCATACCCGCGGCGTGCTGCAGGAAATCGAGAAGAACCTGGCCGAAGCGGGATCCTCGCTGCAGAAGTGCCTGAAGGTCAGCGTGTTCCTCAATGACCTCAAGGATTATGACCGCATGAACGCGGTCTACCGGACCTTCAACTGGGGTGACATCGCGCCGGTGCGCACCACGGTGGCGCCGGCGGCCGGGATTCCCGGCAATTCTCTGGTCGAGATCGACGTCATCGCCTATATCTGAATACGCGAAGGAGCAGGGCATGGGTCTGTTCGGCAAATGGTCGCGGCGCGATCTGCTCAAAAGCTCGGGCGCGGTGGCGGGAATGGCCGCACCGCTGGCGGCGGCGCCTGCTGTGGCGCTGCCGGCGCACACCGGCACCGAAAAGGACAATCTCTTCACCCGCATCGGGGTCCGGCCGCTGATCAACGGGCGCGGCACCTATACGATCATCAGCGGCTCGCGCTCCCTGTCTGAGGTCAAGCAGGCCATGTTCGAGGCCTCGCATTATTACGTCCAGATGGACGAGATGATGAACGGCATCGGCGCCGAGCTGGGCCGGTTGATGGGGGGCGAATGGGGCATTGTCACCAATGGCGCGGAATCCGCCATCTGCCAAGCCACCATCGCCTGCATCGCCGGCGCCAATGTCGAACAGTGCCAGGTGCTGCCTTACATCAAGGCCAAGGACCAGGTGATCATCCCCAAATATTCGCGCAATCCCTATGACATGGGCGCGCGCATGGTGGGGGCCGAAATCGTCGAGGTCGAAACCCCTGAAGAGACGCGCGCCAAGATCTCCGGCCGCACCGCCATGATCTATGTGATGTCGGGACCGCAGGCCGAGAAGGATGTGCTCAATATCCCCGCGCTGATCGCCATCGCAAAAGAGAAAGGCGTGCCGATCCTGGTGGACGCCGCGGCCGAGGAACCGCTCAATCCCAATCCGCATCTTTCCCGCGGCGCCACCCTGGTCTGCTATTCCGGCGGCAAATGCCTGCGCGGGCCGCAATCCTCCGGCGTTCTTCTGGGCGACAAGAATCTCTGCCAGGCGGCCTATTATCAGGCAGCACCCCATCATGCCTTCGGCCGGGCGCTGAAATGCAGCAAGGAAGAATCCATGGGCCTCTTGGCGGCAGTCCGGCAATGGTACAAGCGCGACCACGCCGCCGAGCAGCGCATGTGGCTTTCGTGGATGCAGGGCATTGAAAAGCGGCTGAAGCCCTTGCCATCCACCAGCTTCGAATATCTGGAGCCGGAGGATCTTTCCAACAAGGCGACACAGCTGCGGGTGAAATGGGACGCCAATGTGCTCAAGATCACGGGCCCTGAGCTGGCGGCAAAGCTGGATGCAGGAAGCCCCCGCATCCTGATCAATGCCGGCGGCGGCCGCCGTCCCGACCAGATGGCGAGTTCGGTGACGATCATGCCCTATATGCTCGATCCGGGCGAGGCGCATATCATCGCCGAAGCGATGCATGCCGCGCTCACCAATCCCGGACACCATCCCGATCCCGTGACGCCCGGCGGCGCGCCCGCCATGATCGACGGCGCCTGGGCGGTCACGGTCCAGTATCTGCGGGGCGAAGGCGTGCAGAAATTCACCATCCGCCAGGATGGCGACAGGGTGACCGGCGACCATCTGGGCGAGCATTACAATGGCGACCTGCGCGGCCGTGTCCGGGGCGATCAGGTGGAACTGCGCACGGCGATGGAAGTGCCGGGCAATCCCGTGCACTGGACCTTCACCGGCAAGGTCGCGGGCAACGCCATGTCAGGCACCGCCGATATGGGCGAATATGGTACCGCCACCTGGACGGCGACACGCGCATGAGGTGGATGATTTGCGCCGTGCTGGCGCTCCTGACCGCTCCGGCCATTGCCCAGCCGCTGCCTTCCTTCGACCTGTTGCTGCGCGGCGGCCATGTGATCGATGCCGCCAATCATATTGATGCGGTGATGGATGTCGCCATCAAGGACGGCCACATCGCCCAGGTCGCGCCCAATCTCAAGCCCGCGGACGCGATCAAGACAATCGACGTCCGCGGCATGATTGTGACCCCCGGCCTGATCGACATGCATTTCCATGCCTATAACGGCACCGGCGAGCGCGGTTCCTATGCCGGGGACCTTGGCATCCTGCCCGACGGTTTCACTTTCCGCAGCGGCGTCACCACCGTTGTGGATGCCGGCAGCTCCGGCTGGCGCAATTTCGAGGATTTCAAGGACCGGGTGATCGACCGCGCGAAGACCCGGGTGCTGGCGATGATCAACATCGTGGGCGCGGGCATGCGCGGCAGCCGCTATGAGAACAACCTTTTCGACATGGACGGCCAGGCCGCCGCAAGGATGGCGATGCGCTATCCCGGCCTGGTTGTGGGGATCAAGACGGCGCATTTCGCCGGCCCGGAGTGGACGCCGGTGGAGCAGGCGGTGATCGCCGGCACCATCGCCAACATTCCGGTGATGGTGGATTTCGGCGCCGATTGGCCTCAGCGTCCGCTCTACGATCTTTTGACCAAGAAGCTTCGGCCCGGTGACGTCTATACCCACATGTATTCCGGTCTGCGCCGGGAGCAGGACCCGGTGACGCTGGGCCCCAGCAAGGGCTTCATCGAGGGCCGCGCGCGCGGTCTTTATTTCGATACCGGCACCGGCGGCGGCAGCTTCAAATGGTCGCTCGCGGTGCCGATGATCAAGCAGGGCTTCAAGCCGGATTCCATTTCCACCGACCTGCATGTCGACAGCATGAACAGCGCCACCAAGAACATGCTGAATGTCGCCAGCAAGCTGATGGCGATCGGCCTCTCCTTGCAGGAAGTGGTGGCCGACATGACGGCGCATCCGGCGCATCAGATCAAGCGTGACGATTTGGGCAATCTGTCGGTGGGCTCGGTGGCCGATGTCGCGGTCCTGAGCATCCAGAAGGGCCATTTCGGCTTCACCGACATGGTCAACACGCGTGTGGACGGCAGCCAGAAGCTGGTGGATGAGCTGACCATCAAGGATGGCCGCATCGTTTATGACCTGAACGGGCTGGAAGCCCTGCCCTGGAACGCGCCGCAGGGCGACAGCCATCTGGACGCGCGCTGGACCACTTTCCCGCGGCCGGTGCCGCGGCCAACCGACGCGGTCACGCTGCATTGAAAACGAGAACGGCGGAAACTGGACTTTCGCCCGTTCCGCCGTTCTTTCGTGAGTCCCGATCTTTCGATCGCCTCTCACAGTCAAGAAAACGCCGGAACCGACCTGCCGTTCCTGCCGCTTTTCTGCGGAGCCCCGGCAGGCTAGGGTTCCTCAAAATTCCTGCTTTGGAGGATATTCCTTGGTTTTTCCGAAGATCGCCCATGTCCGCGCCTTTGTGGTGCGCGGCGGTGGCGCCGATTATCACGATCAGGGCGGCGGCCACTGGATCGACGACCATATCGCCACGCCGATGTCGCGCTATCCCGAATACCGCCAGTCGCGCCAGAGCTTCGGCATCAATGTGCTGGGAACCCTGGTGGTGGAGATCGAGGCGGAGAACGGCGTCACCGGTTTTGCCGTGACCACCGGCGGCGAGCCTGCCTGCTATATCGTGGAAAAACATCTGGCGCGCTTCCTGGAAGGCCGCGATCCCGCCGAGGTCGAGAAGATCTGGGACCAGATGTATTTCTCCACCCAGTATTATGGGCGCAAAGGCCTGGTCATCAATGCCATATCCGGCGTGGACCTGGCGCTGTGGGACCTTCTGGGCAAGCTGCGCGGCGAGCCGGTGCACCAGCTGCTGGGCGGTGCGGTGCGCGACGAGCTGGTGTTCTATGCCACCGGCGCCAGGCCGGACCTTGCCAAGGAGATGGGCTTTATCGGCGGCAAGATGCCGTTGCATCACGGTCCGGCCGAAGGCGAAGAGGGGTTGAACAAGGCGCTGGCCGAAATCGCCATCATGCGCGAACGCGTGGGCAAGGATTTCTGGCTGATGCTGGATTGCTGGATGGCGCTGGACCTGAATTATGCCACCCGGCTGGCGACACGCGCCTGGCAGGAATCCGGCCTGAAATGGATCGAGGAGGCGCTGTCGCCAGACGATTACTGGGGCTACCGCGACCTGAAGAAGGCGGTGCCGCCGGGCATGCTGGTCACCACCGGCGAGCATGACGCCACCCGCTGGGGTTTCCGCATGCTCTTGGAGATGGATTGCTGCGACATCATCCAGCCCGATGTCGGCTGGTGCGGCGGCGTCACCGAACTGATCAAGATCGCCAGCCTGGCCGACGCCCATGGCAAGCTGATGGTGCCGCATGGTTCATCGGTCTATTCCTATCATTTCGTGATCACCCGCCATAACAGTCCCTTCGCGGAGCTTCTGATGATGGCGCCCAAGGCGGACAAGGTGGTGCCACAGTTCGCGCCGCAATTGCTGGGTGAACCGGTGCCGGAAAATGGCCGCCTGAAACTTTCGGCGCTGGACAAGCCGGGTTTTGGCGTGGAGCTGAACCGGGACATCAAATTGCATCGCCCGTATCCTCGATGAACCTGGACGGCGATTACGACTATATCGTGGTGGGCGCAGGCTCGGCCGGCTGCGTGGTGGCCAACCGTCTGTCGGCCGATCCCACCAAACGTGTGCTGCTGCTGGAAGCCGGTGGCCGGGATGACTGGATCTGGTTTCATATTCCGGTCGGCTATCTGTTCCTGATCGGCAATCCGCGCAGCGACTGGATGTTCGAGACCGAGGCCGAGCCGGGCCTGAATGGCAGGAAGCTCAACTATCCACGCGGCAAGGCGATCGGCGGATCGTCGTCCATCAACGCCATGATCTCCATGCGCGGCCAGGCAGGCGATTATGACCATTGGCGGCAGCTGGGGTTGACGGGTTGGGGCTGGAATGACGTGCAGCCCGTCTTCCGCCGGCTCGACCGCCATTTCCTGGGCGACAGCGAACATCATCGCAGTGATGGCGAACTGAGCGTGGAAGCGGCGCGGGTGCGCTGGGACATTCTGGACGCCATCGCCGACGCGGCCGAGGAAATCGGCATTCCCAAGACGCCCGACTTCAATACCGGCGACAATACCGGCTCCTGCTATTTCCACGTCAACCAGAAGCGCGGGCGGCGCTGGTCGGCGGCGCGCGGCTTCCTCAAGCCCGTGCTGGGGCGGCCCAATCTCAGGCTCCAGACCGATGTCGCGGTCGAGAAAGTGCTGTTCGACGGCAAGCGCGCCAGCGGCGTGCGGTTGCGGCGCGGCAACGAAATGATCGAGGCCCGCGCCAAGGGTGAAGTGATCCTGTGCGCCGGCGCCATCGGCTCGGTGCAGGTGCTGCAGCGCTCCGGCATCGGCCCGGCGGAATGGCTCGGTGAGATGGGCGTGCCCGTCCTGCACGCCATGGAGGGCGTGGGCCGCAACCTGCAGGACCATCTGCAATTGCGCATCATGTATCGCGTCACCGGCGTGAAGACGCTGAACGAGATCTATTACGCGCCGCTGGGCCGGCCGCTGATGGGCCTGCAATATGGGCTCTTCCGGCGCGGGCCGATGACCATGGCGGCGTCGCAGCTGGGCATCTTCACCAAATCCGATCCCGGGCAGGAGCGCGCCAATATCCAGTTCCATGTCCAGCCCTTGTCGCTGGACCGTTTCGGCACCCCGTTGCACCGTTTCCCCGCCATCACCGTCAGTCCCTGCAACCTGCGCCCCAGTTCGCGCGGTGCGGTGCGGCTGACGTCAACCGATTTGAATGTGGCGCCCAGCATCCGGCCCAATTATCTTTCCACCGACGAGGACCGCCGGATCGCCGCCGACGCCGTCCGGTTGACGCGGCGGCTGATGCATCAGCCCGCGCTCGCCAGGTACAAGCCGGAGGAATTCCGCCCGGGTCCGGAGACATCCGACAATGACGCCGACCTGATCAGGGCGGCCGGCGATATCGGCACCACCATCTTCCATCCCGTGGGCACGGCGAGGATGGGATTGGCCAGCGACGCAGCCGCCGTGGTGGACGCGCGCCTGCGCGTGCACGGACTCGAAGGTTTGCGGGTGATCGACGCCTCGGTGATGCCGACCATCACCTCGGGCAATACCAACACCCCCACGATCATGATTGCCGCCAAGGGGGCTGCGATGGTGCTGGAAGACGCGCGCTAACGCTTCCTGTCATTCCCGCGCACGCGGGAATCCAACTTTTCATCAAACTGTCGGCTGAAGAAGTTGGATACCCGCTTTCGCGGGTATGACAACCTGTATCAAGTCACCGGTGCAGGATTGAAAAGTGTCAAATCATTGTGCAGGCCCCAACGGTCGGCCCAGACCTGTTTCCTGCCGCTTGCCACATCCAGCATCAACTGGAACAGCTCCCAGCCCACCTGCTCGATGGTTTTCTCGCCGGTGGCGATGGGGCCGGCATCCAGGTCGATCAGGTCGTTCCAGCGCCTGGCCAGTTCGCTGCGGGTGGAGACCTTGATCACTGGGACCGCTGCCAGGCCGTAGGGCGTGCCGCGTCCGGTGGTGAAGACATGCAGGTTCATGCCCGAGGCCATCTGCAAGGTGCCGCAGACAAAATCGCTGGCCGGCGTGGCGGCGAACACCAGGCCGCGGCTTCGCACCTTCTCGCCCGGCGACAGCACGGCGTTGATGGCGCTGGTGCCCGACTTGGCGACCGAGCCCAGCGACTTCTCGATGATGTTGGAAAGCCCGCCCTTCTTGTTGCCGGGGGTGGTGTTGGCGCCGCGGTCGACGCCGCCATTGGTCAGATAATCGTCATACCAGCGCATCTCGCGCACCAGCGCCTCGGCCACTTCCCTGGTGGCGGCGCGCGGGGTGAGAAGATGGATGGCGTCGCGCACCTCGGTCACTTCCGAGAACATCACGGTCGCACCCGCCCGCACCAGCAGGTCGGCACAGAAACCCAGCGCCGGATTGGCGGTCAGGCCGGAAAAGGCATCGCTGCCGCCGCACTGCATGCCGACGATCAGCTCGGCGGCCGGCACGGTCTCGCGCTTGCGTTCATTCAATATCTTCAGCCGCCCCTCGACCTTTTCCATGATGCCGTCGATCATGGCGCCGAAGCCGACAAAGGCTTCATCCTGAAGGCGCAGGGTGCGGGTTTCCTGGCCCCCCTCTTCCTTTTTTGAAGGCAGCAGGCGTTCCGGCACCAGCTTCTCGCAGCCCAAACCCACCACCAGCACTTCGCCGCCGAAATTGGGATTGTTGGCCAGGTTCTGCAGGGTGCGGATCGGCACCACCGCAGCCGGCGCATTGATCGCCACACCGCAGCCATAGGCGTGGGTCAACGCCACCACTTCATCCACATTGGGATAGCGGGGCAGAAGCTCGGCCTTGATGCGCTTGAGCGCAAATTCCATGGTGCCGGACACGCATTGCACGCTGGTGGAGACGGCCAGGATGTTCTTGGTCCCCACCGTGCCGTCGGCGTTGCGATAGCCTTCGAAAGTATAGCCGGTCAGCGGTTCGGGCTTTGGCGGCGGGCGCGTCGCCATCTCAAGCCTGTCCAGCGGCGGAGCGCTGCCCATCACCACATTGTCTTCATTGACCCAGTCGCCGCGCGCAATCGCGCCCTTGGCGGTGCCGATCACCTCGTTGTAGCGGACGATGTCGCCGCCATCGGCAATATCGGCCAGCGCCACCTTGTGGCCCTGGGGGACAAACTGGTTCAGCACCAAGCCGTCGGGAAATGCCGTGCCGGCGGGAAGACCCAGGCCGTTGACCACAATCGCGACATTGTCGCCGGGCGCCACCTGGATGCGGCGGGGCGGCTCATGCGGCGGTTTGTTCTGGATATTCATGGGCGGATTATAACCCCCGTCAGCGCATCTTTGTTAGCGCACCAGACACGGTTTTTTGGGGTCGAATTTCCAGCTCGGGATCAGGAATTGCATGGCCGTGGCGTCATCGCGCGCCCCCAGATCCAGCGATTTATAGACCCCATGCGCCTTCTCGACCTCTCCCATGTCGATCTCAACCCCCAGGCCCGCCCGTTTGGGCACATCGACCAGGCCACCTTTGATCAGGAACGGCTCCCTGGTCAGGCGCTGGCCATCCTGCCAGATCCAGTGGGTGTCGATGGCGGTGATATTGCCCGGCGCCGCGGCGGCGACATGGGTGAACATGGCCAGCGAGACATCGAAATGATTGTTGGAATGGCTGCCCCAGCGCAGGTCGCGGTCGGCGCACATCTGGGCGACGCGCACGCTGCCGCGCATGGTCCAGAAATGCGGATCGGCCAGCGGAATATCCACCGAGCCCAGATCGACGGCATGCACCATCTGGCGCCAGTCGGTGGCGATCATGTTGGTGGCGGTGGGCAGGCCGGTGGCGCGGCGGAATTCCGCCATGATTTCCCGTCCCGAATAGCCCGCTTCGGCGCCGCAAGGGTCCTCCGCATAGGCCAGCACATCGCCGCGGCCCTTGCACAGGCCGATCGCTTCCTTCAACGACCAGGCGCCGTTGGGATCCAGTGTGATGCGGGCCTTGGGAAAGCGTTTGGCCAGGGCTTCCACGGCCTTCATCTCTTCGCGGCCGTCCAGCACGCCGCCCTTGAGCTTGAAGTCGTTGAAGCCATAGCGGGCATAGGCCGCTTCCGCCAACCGAACCACCGTATCGGGCGTCAGGGCTTCCTCGTCACGCAACCGGATCCAGTCGTCACCCTTTTGATCGTGGCGATAGGGCAGGGTGGTTTTCTTGCGGTCGCCGACAAAGAAAAGGTAGCCCAGCATCTCTACTTTTTCACGCTGCTGGCCTTCACCCAGCAGAGCCGCGACCGGCACGCCCAGATGCTGGCCCAGCAGATCGAGCAGGGCGCATTCCAGCGCCGCCTGCACATGCACGGTGGTGCGCAGGTCGAAGGTCTGAAGCCCGCGCCCGCCCGTGTCGCGATCGGCAAAACGCTTGCCCACTTCGGATAGCACGCTGTTCCAAGTCCCCAGGCCCACGCCGATCACCAGATCGCGGCTATCTTCCAGGGTCTGGCGGATTTTCTCGCCACCCGGCACTTCGCCCACCCCGGTATGGCCGGCGCTGTCGGTCAGGATCACCAGATTGCGGGTGAAATAGGGAGCATGGGCGCCCGACAGGTTCAGCAGCATGCTGTCCTGTCCGGCGACGGGAATGACTTTCATCTCCGTGACGCGCGGCGCGCCACTGATTTTTTCCGCGACTTTCTCGGACATGTCGAAACCTCAGGCGGCCTTCAGCACCACGCGTTTGAGTTCGCCGGTGATGACGCCATAGCCGATCATGGCGACGATGGAATGGGCGAACAGAAAGACCAGCGCCAGATCCCAGCTGTTGTGGGTGGCGTCCAGAATGTAGCCGATCACGATGGGGGTGAAGACGCCCGACAGGTTGCCGCACAGGTTGAACACGCTGCCGGCCAGGCCGATGGCTTCGCGCGGCGCGACATCGCTCATCACCGCCCAGCCCAGCGCCGCCACGCCTTTGCCGAAGAAGGCGACGGACATGAAGATCAGGATCAGCATCTGGCTGTCTGTATAGTTGCAGGCCAGGATGGCGCAGCTGATCACCAGGCCGCCGATGATGGGAATCTTGCGTGCCGGCGACAGTGCGGTGCCGCGCTTCAGCAGCCAGTCCGAGAAAAGGCCTCCCAGAATGCCACCGGCGAGACCGGCCATGGCTGGCCCAGCCGCGGCGAAGCCCGCCTTGGCCAGGGTCATATGGCGCGCGTCGTGGAGGTAGATGAAGAACCATGTGGAATAGAAAAAGGTCAGCGCCGTGATGCAATACTGCGCGATATACATGCCCCACAACATCTGGCTGGACAAAAGCTGGCGCATGATGCTCCAGCGGATGGGCTGGGCCGGGGCCGGCCCATCCAGCTTCACCAGCGCGCCACCGTCCTCGATATAAGCGTATTCGCGCTTGCTGATGTGCTTGTGACGCGCCGGCGACTGTACAACGGCGGCGAAGAGCGCGACGCCGATCAGGCCGATCACGCCCATCGCCAGGAACACGCTGCGCCAGCCATACTCCTGGGCCAGCCAGCCCATCAGCGGCGTGAAGGCGGGCACCGAAAAATACTGTGACGCGTTGAAGATGGCGCTGGCGGTGCCGCGCTCGGATGCGGGAAACCAGTTGGCGACGATGCGGGCATTGGCGGGGAAGCTGGGGCATTCGGCAAAACCCAACGCGAAACGCAGCGCAAACAGGCTGATCATCACCGGCATGAAGGCGAAGTAGGACACGAAGGCCTGCAGCAGGGTGAACACCGACCAGAGCGTGATCGACCAGAGATAGATCGGACGCGAGCCAAAGCGGTCCAGAAGGCGTCCGCCGGGAATTTGGCCCATGACATAGGCCCAGCCGAAGGCCGAGAACAGATAGCCCAGCTGCACGCTGTCGAGATGAAACTCCCCCGACAATGGCTTGCCGGCAATGCCCAAGGTGGCGCGGCTGGCGTAATTGATGGAGGAGACGATGAAGAGGACCGCGATGATCCAGAACCGGACATGGCTGTTGCGCGTATCCGCGCCCGGCGCATCCACATAAGTCATGATCGATCCATCCCGGAAAATGCGCCCGTTACAGGGCCTTATTGGCCAAAATAGGCAGCGTCAGAGTGGCCCGTCCAAGCCAAAGGTTCAAGCGATCAATGCGCCGATTGGATCAATAGAGACTGTCGTCATTGGATGCTGCAAGCGCGTCCATGTCCGACGCTTCCGGCTCGGGGCGCAGCAGGTCGAGAAATGCCGCCAGCGCGGGATTGTCGTTGTCGCTGCGCCAGGCCGCATACAACTCGACCGGAGCCGGGGGATCGGTTTCCACCGGGCGGAAATGCACGTCGTCGAAATGCAGCGACTGGGCCGCTTCCGGCACCAGCGCCGCGCCGATCCCGGCCCGCACCAGCGCCAGCATGGAATGGATCTGGCTGAGCGACTGGATGGCGATGGGCGAAATGCCTTCGGCCTCGAACAACTCGTCCAGCATGTCGTGGAAATAACGCGCGCCTTCGGCCGAATACATGATCAGCGGGCGGCGGTCGAAATCGGTCAGGGTGAGCGTGGCTTCCACCAGGCGTTGATCGCCCACCGGCAACGCCGCCACCAGCCGTTCCTCCGCCACTTTCAGCACGGTGAATTCCCCGCGTCCGATCGGCGGCCGCAGCAGGCCGACGTCGATGCGCCCCGTCAGCAGGCTTTCCATCTGTTCGGAGGACACCATCTCCTTAAGCACCACATCGATGTTGGGCGCATGAGACGAACGCTGCAGCAGGAGCCGGGGCAGAAAGCTGTAGCCGCTGGCGGCAGTGAAGCCCAAGGCGATGGTGCCGGCCTCGCCGGAGGCGATGCGGCGCGTGGCCAGCGCCGCACTTTCGGTCAGCCGCAGGATGCGGCGTGCTTCCAGCAGAAACACCCGCCCCGCCGGGGTCAGCTTGACCGCGCGGCTGGTGCGGTCCAGCAGCTTAACTCCCAGAACATGCTCCAGAAGCTGGATCTGCCGCGACAAGGGCGGTTGGGTCATGTTCATGCGCGCGGCGGCGCGGCCGAAATGCAGTTCCTCGGCGGCGGCGACAAAACAGCGAAGCTGCCGCAACTCGAACTGAGACCAGAAGGATGGGCCCGTCATGGGCCGCATGCTATAGCCGGAATTGGCGGGTTCTTAAACCGGCTTGGTCGCGTCTATCAGTTTTTTCAGGCGGGCGAACTGGTCTGCCGAAAGATCGGTCAGGGGCGTGCGCACCGGGCCCGCGTCACGGCCGATTGTCCTCATCCCCGCCTTGACGATGGAGACAGCATAGCCCTTGTTCTCGTTGCGGATGGCGATATAGGGCAGGACGAATTCCTTCAGCCCCTTCATCACCTTGGCATGGTCCTTGGCGCGCACCGCGTCATAAAAGGCCAGCGCCCATTCCGGCATGAAATTGAAGATCGCCGAGGAATAGGTGGTCACGCCCATCTCCAGATAGGGCAGGGCGAAGGTCTCGGCCGTGGGCAGGCCGCCGACATAAGTCAGCCGGTCGCCCAGCTTGGAATAGACCCGCATCATCAGCTCGATATCGCCCACGCCGTCCTTGAAGCCGACCAGGTTGGGATTGCGCTCGCAGAGTTTCGCCAGGCTGTCTTCGGTCAGGATGGCATTGTCGCGGTTGTAGACGATCACGCCGATGGAGGTGGATTTGCACACCGCCTCGATATGGGCCATCAGCCCGTCCTGATTGGGTGTCATCAGATAGGGCGGCAGCAGCAGGATGCCGTCAGCGCCGTTGGTCTCCGCAGATTTGGCCAACTCCACCGCGATGGCGGTGCCATAGCCGCAGCCTGCGATCACCGGGGTCTGGCCATTCGTCTCTTTCACGGCAGCAGCGACCACCTGGCCGACTTCGGCGGGCGTGAGCGAGAAGAACTCACCCGTGCCGCCGGCGGCGAACAGGCCGGTCAGGCGCTTGAAGCCGAGCAGCCAGGCGCAATGTTCGCGATAGGGGCCTTCCCGGAAGCGGAAGTCCTTGTCGAAATGGGTCACCGGAAAGGACAGAAGGCCCTTGGCCAGGATCTGCGCCATCTCGCCGGGCAACATTTTGCTCATAACTACTCCGTGAACTTTGGGCAGCGAAACTAGTGGTGGCTTTCTAGCGGGTCCAAGCCAAACTGGCTATCAAACGATGCGGTTTTTGCATGGGCATGATAGGAAGGGCAAAACGGAAACGGAGGATCGGCCAGGCGAGCGCATGAGCGAGCCGTCAGGCCGGCCGACCCATAAAAAGAGGAAACCGGATGAACCGCAGGGACATTCTCAAGGCCACGGGGGCAACCATGATCGTTGGGTCGCTGCCGGCGCAAGCCGCGACGTGGGACAAGGCCAAGCTGGAACAGGCGGCCCAAGTGATGGCCGACTGGATCAAGGATGGCCGGGTCGAAGGCGCCTCCATTCTGGTGACGCAGGCACGCCGTCAGTTCGCGCGCGATTTCGGCACCGCCAAGGGCCCCGAGCCGGTCTTCCTGCTTGCTTCGATCTCCAAGCCGATGACGGCGGCTGCCGTGATGACCCTGGTCGATCAGGGCCAACTGTCACTGGACGATACCGTGGTGAAATTCTTTCCCAGCTTCACCGGCGATGGCCGCGAAACCATCACCATCCGCAATCTTTTGACCCACACCGCCGGCCTGCCGGACATGCTTTCCAATGACGAGATGCTGCGCCAGCAGCATGCGACGCTTGCGGATTATCGCGACGGCGCGCTGAAGGCGCCGCTGAAATTCCCGCCCGGCACAAAATATTCCTATGCCAGTATGGGTATCCTGCTGTCTGCGGAGATTGCCCAGAAGATCACCGGCAAGCCGATCGCCGACATTGTGGAAGAGCGTGTGTTCCGTCCGCTCGGCATGCGCCATACCGGCTTTGGCCTGCGTGGCCGCGCCAATGCCACCACCGTGCCCAGCCAGCCCGCGCCCGCCATGACGGACGAGGGCAAGAAAAGCTGGAATGACTGGAACTGGAACAGCAGCTATTGGCGCAATCTGGGCGCGCCCTGGGGCGGGGCGCTGGGCTCGGCCGCCGACATCAACCGCTTCTATCGCGAATTCCTCGACCAGCGCGGCACCATCATGAAGCCCGCCAACGAACTGCTGATGATCACCAACCAGAGCCCGCCCGGCGTGAAGGCCAGCGGGTTGGGTTTCGACCTGCCGCCCAGCATCGGCGCGCCGGCCTGCGGTCCGCGCACCTTCGGTCACAACGGCTCGACCGGCACCTATTCCTGGGCCGATCCCGACACCGGCACAACCTGCGTGGTGCTGACCAGCCTTTATGAGACGGCGGTGCGTCCGCATCCCACCCACCTGGTGGGCGATCTGGTGGCCCAGGCCGTGGCAAAGGCCTGACCATGGCGCGCGCGATGGACCGCCGTTCGTTCCTGGCTGCGGGCTTTTATGCCGCGCTGCTTTCCGACGCCAAGGCCGCGGGCACCAGCCGCGCTCCCAAGTTGCGCATCCGGGAGGTGCGCGCCATCCGCCTCAAGAACGGGTTCAACAGCCGCTTTGTGCGCGTCTATACCGAGGAAGGGCTGACCGGCACCGGCGAGTGCGTGGATTCGGTCGGCACCGAATACATCATCAACAACAATTTCAACACCATGCTGAAGGGCCGCGATCCACTCGACATCCAGGGGATTCTCGCGGACTTCTGGGGCTATCACAAAGTCAATCTGGGCGGCGGGCCGTCTGCGATGTTCATGCATGGCCAGGGCGGTCCCTATCTCACCGCCGTCAGCGGCGTGGAAATGGCGCTGTGGGACCTGGCCGGCAAGGCGTTCGGGCTTCCCATCCATCACCTGATGGGCGGCAAGATGCGCGACCGCGTGCCGGTCTATCTGCATGCCGCCAATCCCGACATTGCCCGCAAGGTGATGGACGAGACCAAGACCAAAGTGATCAAGGTCGGGCTGGACTATTCCGACGACAGCTGGTCGATCAAGAAGGGTTATGAGCCGACCCGTCCCTATGACCTGCACATGACCAACGACCAGGTGGACGATGTGGTCAGTTTCTTTGCCGGCTTCCGCAAGGCGCTGGGCAAGGATGTCGAGATCGCGCTGGAATGCCATGCCCATTATGACACCGAGACCGGCATCCAGATCTGCAACCAGATCGAACCCTATCGCCCGTTGTGGGTGGAAGAACCGGTGCCCAGCGACAATGTCGAATCCATGCTGCGCATCCGCAACAACACGCGGGTGCCGATCGCGGCGGGCGAGAATATCTATACCCGTTATGGCTACCGGCCGTTTCTGGAGAAAGAGGCGCTGTCCATCATCCAACCCGACTTCACCAAGACCGGCGGGTTGTTCGAAGGCATGAAGATCGCCAACATGGCGGAGACCTACAACATCCCGGTGGCGCCGCATGGCGTGTGCAGCCCGCTGGGCACCTTGGCGATCACCCATGTCTGCGGCGTGATCCCCAACCTGCTGGTGCAGGAATTCACCCAGTATCAGGAAAAGTCCTTCACCGAATTGTGCGATCCCGTGACGCTGGATGCCGAAGGCTTCCTACCCGTTCCCGACGCGCCCGGCATCGGCATCGGCCTGAACGAGGATGTCGTGAAGGAACGGCTGGATCCCGAATTCAAGATGCTGTGACGCGATTGCCGCGCGTTCATGGGTTGCGCGGCGGCCGGCTATTTCTTCTTGATCTCGGCATAGTCTGTCCATAGCCGCGCGGTGCGCGGCGTGACCGGCCCGCCGCCTGCGACCTGGCCGAACGCCACGACCGCATCGTCATACTTGCCTTGCGCCGTCAACGCCTGGCCCAGCACCATCGGCGCTTCCGAAGGATCGGGATTGCCGCCCTTCTGGATCGCCAGTCTCGCCGCGGCTTCGGCCTCGCGGTACATGCCATAGCCGTAGAGCGCCTCAGCCAGCTTGGCGTTGTAGGCGCCGTCCCCGGTCTGTTCGCCGGCGATCTGGTCCGGCATGGTCTTCCTGTCGCTGTCGGCACGCGGGCCGGGATCGGGGTCCACCTGGCCGCCATGGGCCTTGGCATTCGCCGCATCGCCGAAGAAGCCATGCTGGCTGGCGATTTCACCGACCGTGCTGGCGTCAGAGGGCGGCACCGGGACGCCCACCACGAACAGCAGGCGGCCTAGCCAGATTCCGTCCTGGTCACGCAGGCCCGGCGTGCCGAAGGTGATGGCGATGATATCGGTCCAGTCGGCGGGATCGTTATAGTCGGCCGCTTCCTCCTCCAGGGTATCCGCCATGCCCGCTTCATCCTTGAGGGTGGACTGGGCGGAAAGCAGCATCCGCAACGTATTGCGGTCCGGCACCCGGCCGGCCTTCTTGTCGGCCTCGATGCGTTGCTTCGCAGCCTCTTCCATGGCCTGGGGTGACATTTGCGCGCTGGGCGGTGGCGCCGGGCGATTGAGGTGCGAGAAACTGTCGGAGGACTGGCCAACCTGTGCGATGGCCATCGATGCAAACGTCAATGTGAAGGCGGCCGTTGCCGCGCCGAGTTTATTCTTCATGGATCGTCACCCCGTGTGAGCGTTGATGCTCAAACCATTTTAAGCCAGATGTCTGCCGTGCGGCGTTGCACAGGCTGCGAGAGGAAAAGCTGACAATAAGAGAGCGGGCTTTTTATAATCTGCCAGGTCATTCCGAGGGGAAGCGGTATAGCGTCATCTTGTGAGCGGCGGGCGCGGTAACATCGACCAAATGAGAGGGAATGACTTGGATCGGAAGACCTCGTGTGATCCAGAACCAATGTATCTTGCCATCCGGAGCGGGTGGCTGAATGACATAGGTCATATATGTATGCATGTATTTTACGACGTAGACATCATCCCCGACAGTATTGGTGCCAAGATATTCGGCCGTTTCAAGCCGTCCATCGTAACAATTGTCCAACTCTCTGTGGATGTACTGTACGGTGCAATAAGTTGTGTTCCACCACGCAGCCCCCGGGCTCGCAAAACCGTCCTGGCACCCGTCTGGCTCCAGACCGATCAGGCATTCCAGAGCCGGTTCTGTTCTGGTGCGCGGCCCGGAAGCGGCGGCCGACGGGTCGGCCACCAACGACGTGGAAAGCAATGATGCGGCGAAGAAAGCTGACAATAAGAGAGGGACTTTTTTCACAAGCACTCCTCCTATGGCGATAATACAATACGCCGCGCATCTTAAAGCTTCCATCAAGCAACATGAAAAGGCACTCATCAGGCCGTTTAATCTGGGCCTGACGCCTCGTTTTATTGCCGGGAGAAAATCCCCCAAGATACAAGTGTATTGCCGGCAGCCTGTGCCAATGACCGCTTCTGATGCTGTGGACGGCTCTCCACCAACCAGCCAGCCTGTAACGGTTGGCAGAATGGAGGAGAGCTATGGAGTCTGCAGTGACCATCGGATTGGATCTTGGGAAGTCCGTTTTTCAGGTGCACGGCGTTGA
>DATAWO010000116.1:0-21106 GCA_036267165.1 Rhizomicrobium sp.
TTCCGCTTTCTCCTCATTCAGCCGCATGGTCACCAGCACCACGATCATGGCGGCAAAGCTGGTCAGGGTTCCCGGCAGCCAGATGACCAGCCCGCCATAATGTTGGTCATTCAGGGCGGTCATGTCCAGCACCCGGCCGCAAATGTTATAGACCGGATAGATATCGTGCATGCTGAGCGACAGGATCGCGCCCAGCACCATCTGTGGCAGCTCGATCACCAGGATCAGGGCGGCGCGCATCAGATGCGACAGCCGCGCCGGCGGTTTGGCCCGGCTGTCCAGGATCAGCGACCAGAACATCACGCCATTGACCGCCATGGTCCAGTTCATCAGTTCATAGAGGTTGGCATCCAGCATCACCCTTGTATGGATGGCGGGGATCAGCCAGAAATAGAGCAGGCCCACGAACAAAAATGGCGCCATCACCGGATGCTGGAGAAAGTTCAGCACCGCCTGCACCGGCCGCGATTTGATCACCGGCTTCAGGAAATCCGGCATTCCGGCCCACAACACAGGTCCCGACATGCCCAGCGCGATCAGGAAAGCGCCGGCGTGATGCAGCACGAAATGCGCCCAGCGATGCACGAAAAACATGTGCTGGGCGTAATAGTCGATGTGGGTCTGCAGCACGATATAGAAGCTCGCCACCCCCACCACAAAGCAGATCAGCCGCCACTGGGGCGGGCGTTGGTCTTTCGGCAACGCCTTCAGCCCACGCGCGAACCAGATGAAGGTGAGCGTGGCGGCCAGATATTCGCTCCAGGAGAATTCCCAGGGCAGCCATACCGGCAGATCGGCCGGATAGAAGCGGCAGATGAGATACAGCACAGCGCCACCCACCAGCACCGCGCCATACCACAGCGGAATGCGTGTCACGGCCCATTCGCCTTCGTGACGTCCATAAGCCGCGCCATATCCTCGCGCCCCTCGCCTTCATATGCGGCGCGCACGGCTTCGCGATCGGCCCTCTCGCGGTTCTGGGTCAGCTTGTATTTGCCGTCGAGCTGGGTGATTTCGAGTTCGAAGCCGACAATGCCGCGCAGCATCGCCTCGATATAACTTTCCGGCGCTTCGCCGATGGTCCAGGGTTCGGGGCGCGGGCTCTCATGGGTCTCGCTCAATCGCGTGACATGGGCGCGCATCCAGCCGGCATCCTGCAGCCAGCGGATGCGGCCTTTGGCATGCACGGTGATGTAGTTCCAGGTCGGCACCGCCTTGCCGGTTGCGGCCTTAGAGGGATACCAGCTGGGCGAGACATAGGCGTGCGGACCCAGGAAGATCGCCAGCGCCTCGCATTCGCCGGCTTTCCATACCGCATTGGCGCGTGCGACATGGCCGCGCAACACATTACCGTCCAGCAACATGGGCAGGTGATTGGCCTCGAGGCCGCCAGCTGCGTCATGCGTCACCAGGGCGGCGAAGCCGATCCGCCGCATGGCGTCATGCAGCACGTCGGGCCGTGCTTCGCGGAAATGGTCGGGCACATACATCAGGGGCGCGATAATATGCATCTCGTACCCTCACGCCCAGCGTGATAAGGACGCGGGCACATGCGCGTGGCTGCCCTTCTCCTGGCGTTGCTGCTGGCCGGCTGTTCCAAGCCAGGCTCCAATGGTCAGTCCTGGCACATGACCGACATTACAGACGGCATGCCGCGGCTGGATTTCCACATGACGGCCGACGGCAGGCCCGTCACCGCGCGGGATTTCCGCGGCAAGGTGGTGGCGCTCTATTTCGGCTACACCCACTGCCCCGATGTCTGCCCCACCACCCTGGCCAATCTGGCCGACATGGCGGGCAAGGTGCATTCGCCCGATCTGCGCATCCTGTTCGTCACCGTGGACCCGGATCGCGACACCGATTCCGTGCTGACCGATTATGCCAAGGCCTTCTCGCCCCAGGTCGTGGGGCTGCGTGGTTCGGCTAATGAACTGGCCGACCTGGCCCGGCGCTACCGCGTCGCCTACACTGTGACCAAGGGCCCGCCTTACGAAGTGATGCATTCCAACGCGGTGTTCTTCTTCGATCGTGATGGCCGCGCCCGGCTGGTCACCACCGACACGACCGACACGGCGGCGATGGCGAAGGATGTGACAAGGTTGTTGCGCCAGCAATAACCTTGTCATCCCCGGCCGAGCGAAGCGGAAGCTTCGCGAGGGGAAGGGGATCCAGGCGGTTGAGACCTACGGATATCTGATACCTGGGTCCCCTTCCCTTCGCGCCGCGATGCGGCGCTCAGCCGGGGATGACACCGGTAGTCAGATATGCAGCGCCGCACCATCCGCCGCCAGCACCGCTTCATGCATCATTTCCGACAGAGTCGGATGCGGGAAGATGGTGTGCGCCAGCTCCTGGTCGGTCAGTTCGCCCGACTTGGCGATGGTGTAGCCCTGGATCAGTTCGGTCACTTCCGCGCCGACCATGTGCGCGCCCAGAAGCTCGCCGGTCTCCGCATCGAACACGGTCTTGACCAGGCCTTCCGCCTCGCCCAGCGCGATCGCCTTGCCGTTGCCGATGAAGGGGAACTTGCCGACCTTGATCTTCTTGCCCGTGGCCTTTGCCGCAGCTTCGGTCAAGCCGACGCTGGCGACCTGCGGCCAGCAATAGGTGCAACCCGGCACGTTCGAGGTGTTGAGCGGATGCACGCCCTTCATGCCCGCGATCTTCTCGGCCACGATCACGCCTTCATGCATGGCCTTGTGCGCCAGCCAGGGCGCCCCCACCAGGTCGCCGATGGCCCACACGCCGTCCACCCCGGTCTCGCCATACTTGCCGGCGACGACATGGGTCTTCTCGACTTTTATTCCCGCGGCTTCCAGGCCGATATTCTCGACATTGCCGACAATGCCCATGGCCAGGATCACGCGGTCCACCGTGACCTGCTCGGTCTTGCCGGCCTTGTCCTTCAGGGTGCAGGTGACATTGTCCGCGCCCCGCTTCAATTCGGTCACCGTGGTGCCGACCTTCAGCTTCATGCCCTGTTTGGTGAAGGCCTTGGCGGCGAAGGCGGAGATTTCCTCATCCTCCACCGGCAGCACGCGGTCCAGCACTTCGACCACGGTCACTTCGGCGCCCAGGGTGCGATAGAAGCTGGCGAACTCGATGCCGATGGCGCCCGAGCCCACCACCAGCAGCGACTTGGGGAAGCTGGGCGGGATCATCGCCTCGCGATAGGTCCATACCAATTTGCCGTCAGGCTCCAGCCCCGGCAGGGTGCGGGCGCGCGCGCCGGTCGCCAGCACGATGTTCTTGGCGGTGTAGTCGGTGGTCTTGCCGTCCTTGGTCACCGTGAGCTTGCCTTTGCCGGTGAGTTTCGCCTCGGCGTAGATCACGGTGATCTTGTGCTTCTTCATCAGGAAGGCGACGCCGTCGGAAAGCTGCTTGGAGACAGCGCGGCTGCGGGCCACGATCTTCTCGATGTCGAACTTGAAATTGTCGGCCGAGAAACCGAACTCGCCCAGCCGGTGCATCAGGTGCCAGATTTCGCTGGAACGCAGCAGCGCCTTGGTCGGAATGCAGCCCCAGTTCAGGCAGATGCCGCCCAGCCGGTCGCGCTCGACCACCGCGGTCTTGAGGCCCAGCTGTGCCGCACGGATGGCGCAGACATAGCCGCCGGGTCCGCCGCCCACCACGATCACGTCGAAAGCATTGTCAGCCATGGGGCCACTCACTCTTGGACAGGCTCACCCTTCGACAAGCTCAGGGTGAGGAAACGGAAAAATCTTCATGCCGAGCTTGTCGAAGCATGAGAGAGACAACAAACCTTCACAACAGCATCGAGGCCGGTTCTTCGATGAACCGCCTGAAGGTCTGCAGGAACTTCGCACCGGTGGCGCCATCCACCACCCGGTGATCGGCCGACATGGTCACTGTCATGATGGTGGCGGCCTCGACCTTGCCGTCCTTGATGATGGCGCGCTCCTCGCCCGCGCCCACCGCGATGATGCAGCTCTGCGGCGGGTTGATCACGGCGGTGAAATTCTTGATCCCGAACATGCCCAGATTGGAGACCGAGAAGCCGCCGCCTTCATATTCATTGGGCTTGAGCTTCCTGTCCTTGGCACGGCCGGCCAGCGACTTGACCTCGCCGGAAATCTCCGCCAGCCCCTTGGTCTGGGCTTTGAAGATGATGGGGGTGATGAGGCCAAAATCCAGCGCCACGGCGACGCCGACATCGGCGTCCTTGTGGCGCAGGATCGCGGTGTCGGTCCAGGAGGCGTTCACGTCCGGATGCTTCATCAAGGCCATGGCGGAGGCTTTGATGATGAAGTCATTCACCGACAGCTTGTAGGCCGAGACCTTGTCCTTGCCCTTCGGTGCTGCGGCATTCAGCGTCTCGCGCACCGCCATCAGCGCCGTCAGATTGCAATCGACGGTCAGGTAGTAATGCGGGATCAGCGTCTTGGCGGATGTCAGGCGCTTGGCGATGGCCTTGCGCATGGAGTCGTGCGGGATCTCTTCATAGGAACCCGCCGGATAGAGCAGCCGCGCATCGGGCAACGGCGCCACGCCGGGAATGCCTGCACCGCCGGCGGCGGCCGGCGCGCCAGCTGCAGCCGCGGGTCTCGCGGCACCCGGCTTTGCACTCTCCACATCCGACTTGACGATGCGGCCGCGCGGGCCGGTGCCGGCGATGGCCGAAATATCCAGGCCCTTCTGCGCCGCGATACGCCTGGCCAGCGGGGAGGCGAAAATCCGAACCCCCTCACCCGCAGCGCTGCGCGCCGCGCCCTCCACGGGGCGCGCTTGGTCGCGCGCCCGTCCTTCGGACCCCCCATTGGGGGAGAGGGGAACAGGAGTGGCGGCTTTTCCATTTGCTGCGGCAGGGGTGAGGGGGACCTCCGCCTTCACCGCCGCCTTGATGTCCTGCATGGCGCCAGCAATGTCCTGGTCCTGCTTGGGAGCAGCCGGCGCGTCGCCCAGCTTCTCGCCCTCGTCCAGCAGCACGGCGATGGGCGCATTCACTTTCACGCCCTCGCTGCCTTCCGGCACCAGGATCTTGCCGATCTTGCCTTCATCCACGGCCTCGAATTCCATCGTGGCCTTGTCGGTCTCGATCTCGGCCAGGATGTCGCCGGACTTGACGGTGTCGCCTTCCTTCACCAGCCACTTGGAGAGTTTTCCCTCCTCCATCGTCGGAGAAAGCGCAGGCATCAGAATATTCGTGGCCATCACACGCCCCCTTTTGTCATTCCCGTCCCCCGGTCCGCGCAGAGCGCGGCCGGAGGATAAACTCCAGCGGGAATCCAACTTTTTCTCGCCGCGCAGACGCGCGGCGGATGGATGGCCCGGTCAAGCCGGGCCATGACAAGCGAGATGGTGGGAGAAAGCGCGGGCATCAGGATGTTGGTGGCCATGGTGTTAAGCCTTGTAACAGACGGCCTTCACCGCCTCGATCAGATCCTCGACCGTGGGCAGCGCCAGCTTTTCCAGATTGGCGGCATAGGGCATGGGCACGTCCTTGCCCGAGACCTTGGTGGGCGGCGCGTCCAGATAGTCGAACGCCTCCAGCGCCACGCGCGAGCAGACTTCCGAACCGATGGAGCAGACCGGCCAGGCCTGTTCCATGGTGACGATGCGGTTGGTCTTCTTCACGCTCTCCAGCACCGTGTCCATGTCCAGCGGACGCAAGCTGCGCAGGTCGATCACTTCAGCGTCGATGCCGTCTTGCGCCAGCTTCTCGGCCGCTTCCAGCGCCTGGCCCACGGTGATCGAATAGGCAACGATGGTGACATCCTTGCCGGCACGGCAGATGCGCGCCTTGCCGATCGGCAGCACGAAATCATCCAGCTTGGGCACCGGGAAGGATTTGCCGTAGAGGATTTCATTTTCCAGGAAACAGACCGGATTGGGATCGCGGATCGCGGCCTTGAGCAGGCCCTTGGCGTCGGCGGCTGAATAAGGCGCGATCACCTTCATGCCGGGCACCGAAGCATACCAGGCGGCATAGTCCTGGCTGTGCTGGGCGGCGACGCGGGCGGCGGCGCCATTGGGGCCGCGGAACACGATGGGGCAGCTCATCTGGCCACCCGACATGTAGCGCGTCTTGGCGGCACTGTTGATGATCTGGTCCATCGCCTGCATGGCGAAGTTCCAGGTCATGAATTCGACGATGGGCTTGAGGCCATCAAAGGCCGCACCCACGCCAAGTCCGGTAAAGCCGTGTTCGGTGATGGGGGTGTCGATCACCCGGCGCTCGCCGAATTCCTGCAGCAGGCCCTGGCTGATCTTGTAGGCGCCCTGATATTCAGCGACTTCCTCGCCCATCAGGAAGACCAGCTCATCACGGCGCATCTCCTCGGCCATGGCGTCGCGCAGCGCGTCGCGCACGGTCATGGTGACGAACTCGGTGCCTTCGGGGACTTCCGGATCGTTGGCCGCTTCGAATTTGGGAGCAGCGTGGGCGTCGGCTTTCGGTTCAGCCTTCGGCGCATCGGCTTTCGCTTCGGCCTTCGGCGCTTCGGCTTTTTTTGCAGGGGCCGCACCTGGCGCTTCGCCATCGGCCAGCAAGGTGGCGATGGGCGAATTGACCTTCACCCCCTCCGTGCCTTCCGCCACCAGGATCTGGCCGATCTTGCCCTCGTCCACGGCCTCGAATTCCATCGTGGCCTTGTCGGTCTCGATCTCGGCCAGGATGTCGCCCGACTTGACGGTGTCGCCTTCCTTGACCAGCCACTTGGCGAGTTTGCCTTCCTCCATGGTGGGAGAAAGCGCAGGCATCAGGATCTCGGTGCTCATCAGGCGTATATGTCCGTATAGAGTTCGGCCAGACCGGGTTCGGGGCTTTCGGTGGCGAATTCGGCGGCTTGCACCACCACCCGCTTCACCTCGGCATCCATCTGCTTGAGGTCATCCTCACTGACCATGCCGCGCTCGATCAGTTTCTTGCCGAAATGATCGATGGGATCGCGCTTCTCGCGCACTTCCGTCACTTCCTCGCGCGGACGGTACTTGGCGGGGTCTGACATGGAGTGGCCGCGGTAGCGGTAGGTGTTCATTTCCAGGATGATGGGCCCCTTGCCGGAGCGACAATATTCCATCGCCTCCAGGCCGGCGGCTTGCACGGCTTCCACATCCATCCCGTCCACCTTGACGCCGGGAATGGCGAAGGAGGCGCCGCGCTTGGAAAAGTCCGACACCGCGCTGGAACGGGCCACGGATGTGCCCATGGCATAGTGGTTGTTCTCGATCACATAGATGACCGGCAGCTTCCACAGCTCGGCCATGTTGAAGCTTTCATAGACCTGGCCCTGGTTGGCGGCGCCGTCGCCGAAATAGGTCAGGGTCACGGCCTTGCTGCCGCGATACTTGTTGGCGAAGGCCAGCCCGGTGCCGATCGGCACCTGGGCGCCGACGATGCCGTGGCCGCCATAGAATTTCTTTTCGCTGGAGAACATGTGCATCGAGCCGCCCTTGCCGCGTGAAAGGCCGGTGGAGCGCCCGGTGAGTTCCGCCATCACCGCCTTGGGATCGATGCCCTGCGCCAGCATATGGCCGTGATCGCGATAGGCGGTGATCTGCTGATCGCCTTTCTGGGCCGCGCCCATCAGGCCCACAACCACCGCTTCCTGGCCGATATAGAGATGGCAGAAGCCGCCGATCAGGCCCATGCCGTACAACTGGCCGGCCCGCTCTTCAAAGCGGCGTATGAGAAGCATGTCGTGATAAAGTTTTTTCAGGGATTCCGAGTTGCTTATTGCGGCTTCTGACATGTTGCGGGGGGCCGTTTTGGGTTCGGGGAAAAGCTTGGAACCAGCGTTGTTGCAAGCCCAACGCGACTTGGCAAGAACATTGTTATTTTATTGCGCTGCACTCGCGAACACTGTTCGGAAGCATGGCAATCGCGGTGCTGGGTGGAAGACTAGCGGGACAATTTTGCGTTCGTGCGAAGGTGCCGGTGATAGCGCGTCAGTGGCCCGAGCGGGGCACGGCGACCTGGTTGGGAGCGCCGTCCATCAACTGGCCGCGAGCCAGTTCTTCGACCAGGTCGGGATCGGCGTCTTTTTCCATCAGGGCGATGCGATGCTCCAGCCGGGCGCGGCTGTCCTGAAGCTGGGCCAGTTGCTGCTGCTGGATGCCAAGCTGGGCCTGGGTGTCTTCCAGCGCCAGAACCCCGCGATTGCCCCAGATGGTGTAGGTGCCGAAATAGGCAACCACCGCCAAAGTGATGGCCGGAACCACCAGGACACCGAAAATGCGGGAGACCGAACGCTTGATTCGCATTCACCCAACGAATCACACACTGATTCGCGGTGTCAACAGGGATTCAGTTAAAGATTCCAGGAACTTGGGCCGGGCGCCATTAACACTTGCGCTGGCTCGCGCCCCTGTGACGCTGTCGCTTGGGGCGCTGCGCCGTCGCGCGCTGTTCGCGCGCAACCCCTCCCCATTAGAATGGGCGCATGAAATGGTTCGCCATCCTCATCTGGTTCCTGATCTCGTTCGTGACGGGGGTGGCGATCTATCTGGCGGTCGCCCCCAACCCGGTCATCGAGGCCATCGTGCAGGAGCTGAACGGGACCAACGTCCTTGACCGCTGCGTCAAGGCCGCGCGCTGCCGCAAGGTCCAGCAGGCGCCGGCCAAGCCCGGCCATTACCGCATGGCGCCGGACGGGCTGGACCGGGGTTAGCACCACATGTCATGGCCGGGCTTGACCCGGCCATCCATGGTACAGCTTCTCCATGGATGGCGCGCATACGCTGTCGCTATGCGCCGGAGGCCGGCCATGACATGGAATGTTACGCCCGCAGGATCGAACGCCCCGCATAAGCCGCGGCATCGCCCAACTGCTCCTCGATGCGCAGCAGCTGATTGTACTTGGCCAGGCGGTCGGAGCGCGCCAGCGAGCCGGTTTTGATCTGGCCGCAGTTGGTGGCGACCGCCAGATCGGCAATCGTGCTGTCTTCCGTCTCGCCCGAACGGTGGCTCATCACCGCCTTGTAAGCGGCCTTGTGCGCCATCTCCACCGTCTCCAAGGTCTCGGTGAGCGAACCGATCTGGTTGACCTTGATCAGGATGGCGTTGGCAGTATGCGTTTCGATGCCCTGCCTGAGCCGCGTCACATTGGTGACGAACAGATCGTCGCCCACCAGGTTCACCGTCTTGCCAACGCTGTCAGTCAGCGCCTTCCAGCCGCCCCAGTCGTCTTCCGCCATGCCGTCCTCGATGGAAACGATAGGATAACGCTTGCAGAGATCGGCATAGACCTCGACCATCTCACCAGGCGAAAGCGTCTTGCCCTCACCTTCCAGCACATATTTGCCGTCCTTGAAGAATTCGGTCGAGGCAGGATCAAGCGCGAAGAACACTTCTTCGCCCAGCTTATAGCCCGCCTTCTCCACCGACCTGGAGATATAGCTCAGGGCCTCGTCCGGCGATTTCAGGTTGGGGGCGAAGCCGCCCTCGTCGCCCACATTGGTGTTGTGGCCGTCGCCTGCGAGCTGCTTCTTCAGGGTGTGGAAAATCTCCGCCCCCATGCGCAGGGCCTCGCGGAAACTCGGCGCCCCCACCGGCATGATCATGAATTCCTGGAAGTCGATGGGATTGTCGGCATGCACCCCGCCGTTGATGATGTTCATCATCGGCACCGGCAGGAGGTTGGCCTTGGGGCCGCCGACATAGCGATAGAGCGGCAGACCCGCGGATTCCGCCGCCGCCTTGGCCACCGCCAGCGACACGCCCAAAATCGCGTTGGCGCCCAGCCGGGCCTTGTTGGGGGTGCCGTCCAGCGCAATCATCGTCCGGTCGATCTTGATCTGCTCCTCGGCGTCCAGGCCGGCCAGCGCGTCGAAGATTTCGCCGTTCACGGCGGCCACCGCCTTCTCCACGCCCTTGCCGCCATAGCGTTTGCCGCCATCGCGCAGCTCGACCGCCTCATGGGCGCCAGTGGAAGCGCCCGACGGCACCGCGGCCCGGCCAAAGCTGTCGTCTTCCAGCCGGACGTCCACTTCCACAGTGGGGTTGCCCCGGGAATCCAGGATCTCGCGGCCGGTGATGTCGAGGATGGCTGTCATGGCGGGAACTCCGTATGCTTGGGCCGGTTCTAGAGGCGCGCCCCGTCTGCTTCAAGCCGCCGGACGGATCACGGCCGATATTGAGGAAAAATCATGACGCTTTCCGCGCCCGCCACGCTTTTGACCGCCGCCGTCACATTGCTGGCGGTGCTGATTGCGCTTTGGACCGCCATCCTGGTGTCGCGTACCCGCAGCCGGGTGAAAATCCCGCCGCCCGCCGTTTCGGGCTCGCCGGAGCTGGAATGTGCCCTGCGCGTCCAGGCCAACACGGTGGAGCAGTTCATCCTGTTCATGCCGGCGCTGTGGGTGGCGGCGCTGTACTTCCAGGGCTGGGCCCCGCCGATTATCGGCCTGATCTGGTGTGTGGGCCGCATCCTCTTCGCCCTGGGCTATAAGGCGATCAAGCCGCAGGCGCGCGCGCCAGGCTTTGCCCTCACCATCCTCTCGACCCTGGCGCTGGTGATCCTGGGCGGGATCGGCATTGTCGAGGCCTGGATGACGGTCAGCGCGACCTGAGGGCTATCTTTTTACCACGGCATCAATCTCCACCAGCTGCGCCAAGAGGCCGGGGAAATCCTTCAGCCTGACCATGTTGGGCCCGTCGCTGGGCGCATGGTCGGGGTCCTGGTGCACTTCCATGAACACCGCCGCCACGCCGGCCGCCACCGCGGCGCGGGCGAGATAAGGCACCATGGTGCGGTCGCCGCCGGAGCGGTCGCCCTGCCCGCCCGGCTGCTGGACCGAATGGGTGGCATCGAACACCACCGGCGCGCCGAAGCCCGCCATGATCGGCAGCGCCCGCATGTCGCTGACCAGGGTGTTGTAGCCGAAGGAAACGCCCCGCTCGGTCACCAGCACATGGGGGTTGCCGGCGCCGGTGATCTTGGCGATCACATTCTTCATGTCCCAGGGCGAGAGGAACTGGCCCTTCTTCACATTCACGCATTTGCCGGTATGGGCGGCGGCGACCAGCAGGTCGGTCTGGCGCGACAGGAAGGCTGGGATCTGCAGCACGTCCACGGCCTGCGCCACCGCGGCGCACTGGTCGCGCTCATGCACATCGGTCAGCACCGGCACGCCGAAGGTCTTGCGGATGTCGGCAAAGATCGGAAGCGCCACTTCCAGCCCTACGCCCCGCGCCGATGCCGCGCTGGTGCGGTTGGCCTTGTCGAAGCTGGTCTTGTAGATCAGGCCAACGCCCTGTTTGTCGCACGCCTCTTTCAGCGCGCCCGCCATGTCGAAGGCGTGGCCGCGGCTTTCCAGCTGGCAGGGCCCGGCGATGATGCTGAGCTTTCTGGCATTGCCGACTTCGACCGGTTTGTTCGAATCCGGGGCGAGCTTTACGACCGAATCTGGCTTGACGGCGTGGTGGGTATTCATGGGGGTGTTTTAGAGCTTTAGCCCGGACAAACCAACTCTCATGTCATGGCCGGGCTTGACCCGGCCATCCATCTAACAAGCGGCATCATGGATGGCCGGCTCGGTGGCCGGCCATGACAGGGAGATTCTACTGAATAACAGCCGCGGTCGCCGCCGACGCCGCCACGCCGGAGAAGGGCGCGAACAGGGTCATCGCATCGGTGAGGAAGGTGTTGTGCACCTTGACCACATCGCCCGGATGGATCTCAGTGGTGCGGTCGGCGGGCACTTCCGCTTCCGCATTGCTGCCTTCGCGGCGCACGAAGACCACGCTTTCCACCGCGCCCGGGGTGAAACCGCCCGCCAGCGCGATGGCATTGAGCGCATTCATGTGATCGATATAGGCATACTGGCCGGGCCGGTTGACCGCGCCGATGATGTAGAAAGGCCGGTAGGTGGTGACTTCCACCGACACGCGCGGCGACTTCAGGTATCCTTGCGACAGTGCGCCGCCGATCGCCGCTTCCAGCTGCTGGCTGGTATAGCCGGCGGCGCGCACCTGGCCGACCAGCGGCAGGCGCGCAAAGCCCGAGCCATCGATGGTGAACTCGCCCGACAGGTCGGTTTCGCCGAACACGGTGAGACGCAGCTTGTCGCCGGGCCCCAGCACATAATCATAACCCGCGCGCCCGCTATAGCCGGCCTGGGCGGAAGGATTGGCCGAAGCGACGGCGCCTTGCGGATATTGGGGGGCTGCCGGCGTCACCGGCGCCAGCGGCTTGTAGCCATAGGGCTCGCTCGACGGCGGCGCCTGATAGACCGGCTGCTGCAGCGGCATGGGCTGATAGGCAGGCGCGGGTTGCGCGGGCGCGGGTTGATAAGCGGCCGGCGCCGACGATCCCACCGGCTGCGCGGTGGCGCCATTGAGGGTCGAATAATAGCCGTTTGCGGAAACGCTGGAGCCCGACACCGGAGCATAACCCTGCGGCGGCGGCGGCGCGGGAATGCCGGCGCCCGGCGCAAGGATGTCGTAATTGTCGCCGGAAAAGCGCTTGAGGCCGTAATTGTCGCCAGCCGGATTGCCGACTGTCTGGGCATGCGCCTGACCAAAGACGGAGAACAGCAGCAGGCCCGCCATCAGGATGCCCGCCGCGCGCACAAGGAACAAAGAGAGGGTCTGGCCCATGGGCCGAGCTTAGGCCCTTCCTTCTTACCGATTTGCTATCGCCGGCAGGGGTGCGGTTAGGGAACCGTTAACGCGGCGAACCGGCCCGCCCGTTACGCAACACAGGGCACGCAACACAGGGCACTCAACCAAGGGCGCGCAATCGATCCGTTTCGGCCGGCACGCTGCGCGCGGCGGGGAATGAAACAAACACCGTTGTGCCGCGCGCCAACGCGCTCTCAATTCTCACCGCGCCGCCATGCAGTTCGACAAAGGTTTTGACCAGCGAGAGCCCAAGGCCGGTGCCCTCGTATTTCCGGGCCAGAGCCGAGTCGATCTGCCGGAACGGCTCGAAAACAAGCGAAAGCATTTCCGGGGCTATTCCAATGCCCGTATCCCTGACGCTCATGACCACGTCGCCTCGAGAATTGCGTGCCGCCGCCACCAGCACTTCGCCGCCTTCATCGGTGAACTTCACCGCGTTCGAAAGAAGATTGAGAAGCACCTGCTTGACGCGCAATCTATCAAGCGCCAGCAGCGGCAGCGCGCCGATATCGAGCCGAAGCTGCAAATGCCGTTCCTCGAACCGCTGGCGCACCAGGCACACCGCTTCCTCCATCACCTCGCCCAAATCAACCTGATCGACGCGAAGCTCCAGCTTGCCGGCTTCCGCTTTGGTGAAATCCAGTATGTCATTGATGACGGAAAGCAGGTGGGTGCCGGCCCCGTTGATGTGCGTGGCGTATTCACGGTATCGCGGCAAGCCGGGACCGAAGGCTTCCGCCTTTATGACCTCGGAAAACCCTATGATGGCATTCAGCGGGGTCCGCAATTCGTGGCTCATGGTGGCAAGGAATTCGGATTTCATGCGATTTGCCGTTTCCGCCATCTGTTTGGCGGCCTGATTGCGCAGCAACTCGGCTTCCAGGTGCTGCTTCTCGACCGCGCCATCCCGGAACATCTGAAGCGTGCGGGCAAATTGTCCGATCTCATCCTGGCGGCCGCCAAACGGAATGGCATGGCCGAGGTCACCATCGATTACCGTTCTCATCGATTGCGTTATTCGCTTGAGCGGCCAGATCACCCGCAGCATCACATGCAGCGCCGTGAATGACGCCAGGCCGATGGACAGCATCATCAGGCCGATCGCGAAATAGAAATTCCGGCCTGCAACCGCCAGTTCGGCGGATTCGTGCGCCTCGGTGAGATCGAGCGCGGTATCGGAAATCACACCGAGGCTGTCCAAGCCCTGGTCCGACAGCCTCTCCCATTCCCGGCTGGAGACCGGCACGGATCGGCCATTCGCGAGCACGTCGATGACTTTTGTCCGCAGCGCGCGAAGTCGGTTGAAGTAGGCATCCTGCGCCTGCCGGATGGCCGCTTTGAGATCCGGCGGAAGCAGCGGCAGCCTGGCTTCATCCTGAACCTTTGCCCAAAGGGCGTCGATTCTGTCGGAAGCTTCCGCGAATTCCAGCAGCTGATCGGTGGAAGCCGCGCTGCCGGTTTCAATGGCCGCCGCAACGAGCCGCCGATCGGTTCCGGCCGCGACCCGCACATTCCAGGCAAATCTGTTCACATCGACCAGGGCGTTATTGAGCGGATCGGAACGAGCGATATCAAGGGACAGGGAATCGGCCTGCTCGTTGGCTTCACCTATGAGGTTGGCGTAGGCCGAACGCCAATGCGCCAGAACAGTCCTGGAGCGCTTTGCGGCCGGCCGGTAGACGTCTACGGCCACCTCGCGGAAGACATCGTCATATTGCCTGCCCGCATCAAGCAGCCGGCGAAGTCCGGGGACGATGTCCTTCGACTTGTATGCGCCGAGCTCGGCTGCGACCAAAGACAAATCCTTTTGGGATTTGGCGTGCAGGCCGCCAATGCGGATGCTCCATCCTGCATCGACACGGTTCTGACCGACGCCTTCGATGGCGGCGGCTTCGGAACGCAGATCCGCCTTGACGGAAAGTATGTTCCGCTCAATTTGAACCGCGGCCAGCGTTCTGGCGGAGCTCTGCTTTCTGTCGAAAGCGCCGCGCGCCAGAATGGCGAAGGTCGATATCAGCATGACGACCAGAATGCCGGTAATTCCAGCCAGCAGGGCGGCTATGGATTGCGGTCGCTTCACGATAGCCCTCGGCGCAGATTACCGGATTGCGCCGATCCTCTCCCATAAAGCTGAGTATTGAATTAAGAGTTGTTGACGCGCGATAAGCCGCCCGCTCGCGGAATTATCATGGTTAGGAAACCCTGAATCCCGCCGTGCAGGAGCGTGCCGGCTTGGAGAGCATCATCGCGCCGTCCGCGGGGGCCTCGGCAGCTTCTAAACCAGCCGGCTCTTCTGCACCGCCGCCGCGATGAAGGAGGTGAACAGGGGATGCGGCTCCAGCGGCCGCGATTTCAGTTCGGGATGGAACTGCACCCCGATGAACCAGGGATGTTGGGGGATCTCCATGATCTCCGGCAGCCGCCCGTCCGGCGACCAGCCCGACACTTCCAGGCCATGCTGCGCCAAATCGTTCGCATAATTGGTGTTGACCTCGTAGCGATGGCGATGGCGCTCGCTGATTTCGGTCGCGCCATAGACTTCCGCCACCTTCGAGCCCGGCGTCAGCACCGCCGGATAGGCGCCCAGCCGCATGGTGCCGCCCATGTCGCCGTCCGCGACGCGGGTCTCGAGCTGATTGTCCTTCACCCATTCGGTCATCAAGCCGATGACCGGGTGCTTGGGGTGGCCGATTTCGGTGGTGCCCGCCCCTTCCAGGCCGGCCAGGTCGCGCGCCGCCTCGATCACCGCCATGTGCAGGCCATAGCAGATGCCGAAGAACGGCACCTTGCGCTCGCGCGCGAACTTGACCGCCCCGATCTTGCCTTCGGTGCCGCGCTCGCCAAAGCCGCCGGGCACCAGGATGCCATGCACATTTTCGAGGAACACCGCGGCGTCCTCGCGCTCGAACACTTCGCTGTCGATCCAGTCGAGATGGACCTTCACATTGTTGGCAAGGCCACCATGGGTCAGCGCTTCCGACAGCGACTTGTAGCTGTCCTTGACCTGCATGTACTTGCCGACCACGGCGATGCGCACTTCGCCTTCCGGATTCTTCACCCGCTCCACCACATTCAGCCAGCGCGACAGGTCGGGCGGCGGCGCATTCTCGATGCCGAAGACTTTGAGAAGCTGCGTGTCCAGCCCGACCTGGTGATAGGCCAGCGGCACCCGGTAGATGGTGTCGAGATCCATCGCCTGGATCACCCGCTCGGCGGCCAGATTGCAGAACAGGCCGATCTTCTTGCGGTCGTCGTCGGGAATGGGATGGGAAGTGCGGCACAGCAGAATGTCGGGCTGGATGCCGATGGCGCGCAGTTCCTTGACGCTGTGCTGGGTGGGCTTGGTCTTGAGCTCGCCCGCCGCCTCGATATAGGGCACCAAGGTCAGATGGATGAAGGCGGTCTGGCCGCGGCCCAGATCGTTGTGCAACTGGCGGATGGCCTCGAAGAAGGGCAGCCCCTCGATGTCGCCCACCGTGCCGCCGATCTCCACCAGCAGGAAATCCAGCCCGTCGGTGTCGGCCAGCACGAATTCCTTGATCATGTCGGTGACATGCGGGATCACCTGCACGGTGCGGCCGAGATAGCCGCCCTTGCGCTCCTTCTCGATCACCTGGCTGTAGATGCGCCCCGAGGTGACATTGTCGGACTTGCGCGCCGACACGCCGGTGAAGCGCTCATAATGTCCCAAATCGAGATCGGTCTCCGCGCCGTCATCGGTGACATAGACCTCGCCATGCTGGAACGGCGACATCGTGCCGGGATCGACATTGAGATAGGGATCGAGCTTGCGCAGACGAACCTTGTAGCCGCGTGCCTGAAGCAACGCGCCAAGGGCGGCGGACGCCAGACCTTTTCCGAGGGAAGAGACCACGCCGCCGGTGATGAAGATTAACCGGGCCATGGGAGGCCAACATGTCGAAAAGCGCGGGGCGCCTCAAGCGCAAAAATGGAAAAATTTTCAGCCGCTAACAGATGCGCAAAAAACGCAGGACTACTTAGGGTTATTGAGGCTTTGGCACCGACGGACCAATGGGCAGCGGCGCCGGTGTGGGCGCCGTCTTGGCCGGCGTAGGCGCCTGGACCGAATCAAGGATCGAAGTCTCGTTCTTGCCATGCAGCGCCAGCAGGTTCAGCCCGATGCAGGTGGCGAAGAACAGGAAGGCCAGGATCGTGGTGGTGCGGGTCAGGGTGTCGGCCGCGCCGCGCGGGGTGAAGAGGCCGCCCATGGAAGAACCGCCGCCCATGCCCAGCGCGCCGCCCTCGGAGCGCTGAAGCAGCACAAAGCCGATGAGCGCGACCGCGATGATCAGCTCGGCGACAAGCAGCAAAGTTTGCATCTTCAACCTCGTAAAACGGCCACGCGGGTCAAAACCTACGTGAAGCGCGGGCTTTTAGGACATTCCGCTCCATTTGGGAAGTTCCGGTTCCAGTTGCCGATATTTCATTGCGGAAAGCCGGGAAAAAGGCGGAAAATGCGTAGGCCGGAGGGGCTGTCCGGCGTTTGGTGAACATGATGCGAAACCGTGTCCTGCCCCTCCTTCTCGTGGCCCTGTGCGCGCCGCTGACCGCTTCCGCCACACCCGCTAACGATCTCCTGCTGGTCAATCGCCTTAGCTGGGGCGAGACCGCGCAAGGCGACACACTGGGCGGTGAAAGCGCCAGCACCTGGCTCGAGCAGCAGCTGCATCCTTCCGCCGATGACGGCCTGCCGCCGCAGGTGGCGGCCGCGATCGACGCCATGGAGATCAGCCACAGGACGCCGTCGCAGCTGAATGACGAAGTGCGGGGCCTGCGCGAGACCGCCAACCGCGAAAAAGGCAGCGTGGAGGGCGACGCCGCGCGCAAGGCCTATCAGCAGAAGCTGGGCGAGCTGATGCGCCAGGCCCAGACCCGTTCGCTGCTGCGCGACCTTTATTCCAAGAACCAGCTCAAGGAGCAGATCACCTGGTTCTGGTTCAACCATTTCAATGTCCATGCGCCCAAGGGCGAGATCCGCGCCCTGGTCGCCGACTATGAAGACCAGATCCGTAACCACGCCCTGGGCAAATTCCGCGACCTGCTGCTGGCCACCGTGGTGCATCCCGCCATGCTGCAATATCTGGACAATGCCCAGAACGCGGCGGGCCATATCAACGAGAACTATGCCCGCGAGATCATGGAATTGCACACGCTTGGCGTGGGCTCCGGCTACAGCCAGCAGGATGTGCAGGAGCTGGCGCGCATCCTGACCGGCCTCACCGTCAATCTTTCCGGCAGGATGCCGGGCGGCTGGTGGCGCGGCGACTTCCGCAGCGACTTCCCCAACGACAACCGCAATGTGCCGCTGACGGTGTTCAACCCTGCCAAACACGACTTTGGCGAAAAACACTTCCTGGGCACCACCATCAAGGGCCGCGGCATCGACGAGATCGCCACCGCCATCGCCATCCTGTCGGTCGAGCCGCCCACCGCGCATTATGTCTCCAGACAGCTGGCGCAATATTTCTGCTGCGACCAGCCTTCCGAGGAGCTGGTGCGGACCATGGCGGCGACCTGGCGACGCACCGATGGCGACATCGCCGAAGTGCTGCAAACCCTGTTCAATTCCCAGGAGTTCGCCCAGTCGCTGGGCAAGAAGTTCAAGGACCCGGTCCATTATGCCGTGTCGGCGGTGCGCGCCACCTACGGCAACCAGGTGATCGTCAACGCCCAGCCCATGCTCAACTGGCTGAACCGGATGGGCGAACCGCTTTATGGCCATGAAACACCCGACGGCTATGCGCTCACCACCGCCGGCTGGTCGGGGCCGGGCGAAATGGAGACGCGCTTTGAGATTGCGCAAGCGATCGGCTCAGGCGCGCGCAATCTGTTCAAGTCCGATGATCCCGCCCAGCCGCCGCCGCCACCCCGGCCGCCACCGGTGCTGCAGCAGACCGCCTATTACACCGCCCTGACTCCGGCTTTGTCGCAGACCACGACGGCCGCCATCGCCAAGGGCCAGAACCCGGTGGACCGCAACATGCTGTTGCTTTCCTCTCCCGAATTCATGCGGAGGTAAATCGCCATGGACCGCAGACAAATCCTCAAATCCAGCCTTTATGCCGCACCGTTGTTCACCGCCGGCCGTCTCTATGCCGCGCCCATGTCGGGCCCGCGCCTGCTGGTGGTGTTCCTGCGCGGCGCCTATGACGCTTCCAACATCGTCATTCCGGTCTCCAGCGACTTCTATTATTCTGCGCGGCCCAACCTGGCGGTACCCAAAGGTGCGGCCCTGCCGCTCGAAACCGGCTGGGGCCTGCATCCGGCGCTGAAGGATTCAATCTATCCGCTGTGGCAGCAGAAACAGATCGCCTTCATTCCTTTTGCCGGCACCGACGATACCTCGCGTTCGCATTTCGAGACCCAGGACACGATCGAGCTGGGCCAGCCGGTTGGCGGATCGCGCAACTATCAATCCGGCTTCATGAGCCGCACGGCCCAGGTGCTGTCGGGCTCGACGCCGATCTCCTTCACCAACCAGCTGCCGCTCACCTTCCGGGGTGGAGCGCCCGTCCCCAACATCGCGCTCAACTTCACCGGCAAGCCCGGGGTGAATGACCGCAACGCCGCCCTGATCCAGGCCATGTATCAGGGCCAGGACCTGGCGCCGGCCGTGGCGGAAGGCTTCCAGGTCCAGAGCGAAGTCTACAACGCCATCTCCGGCGAGATGATGGCCGCCAACCGCAACGCCGTCACCGCCAAGGGCTTCGAACTGTCGGCCCAGCGCATCGGCCTTTTGATGCAGGACAAGTTCAACCTGGGCTTTGTCGATGTCGGCGGCTGGGACACGCATGTGAACCAGGGCGGCGCCGACGGCTATCTGGCGAATCGCATCACCGAACTGGGCAATGGCCTTGCCGCGCTCAAGGATGCGCTGGGCGACAAGTGGAACGACACCGTCGTGATCGTGGTCAGCGAATTCGGCCGCACCTTCCGCGAGAATGGCGACCGCGGCACCGACCATGGCCATGGCAGCGTCTATTGGGTGCTGGGCGGGGCGGTCCGCGGCGGCCGCATCGCGGGCCCGCAAGTCGCCGTCACCCAGGCCAACCTGTTCCAGGACCGCGACTGGCCGGTCCTGACCGACTATCGCGCCCTGATCGGCGGCGTGGTCGCCAAGAGCTATGGCCTGACCCCGTCACAGCTCGGCGGCATCTTCCCGTCCGCGCAACCGGCGGATCTGCAACTGGTCTGATGACCGCCAGTGGCGCCGCTTCAGGGATGGAAGCGGCGCCCCGGAGGACGGATATCAGGTCAAAGGATCAGTTGGCGCTTGTCGAGGCTTCGGCCTGGGCCACTTGCCTGGCGCGAATGGTGGCCAGGGCATCGGCGCTGACACGGTCCGCACAATGCGCGCTGAGAGCGCGGTAGTACGAGATCGGCAGGTTGTCGCCGATTTTGGCGGCGCAGGCTTTCACGGCGGCGTCATGGATGCGGATGGTGAGACTGTCTTCGGCCTGGGCGGAGGAAGCGGCCAGAGCCAGGATTGCTGCAACTGCGAATGTACGAAACACGGTGATCTCCTTGAGTAGGGGTGATCAATCCTGCGTGTTTTCGCCCTGTAAGCCTCAGCGCCCTGGGTGGGAGCGTTGAAAATATATGTTAATTCAAATCAATGACCCTGATCCGAGTCTCTCGCGGGAAGGCCTTTGTTTCAATGCAAATTCGCGTGACAGGCCGTTATGTCGCACTGCAACATAACTATGATGCGATGCAATAAAAACAGACACAAAGCTGCCGAAAAATGAGCCAAAAATGAGTCAAAGCGCGACAGTTTTTGCGCTCTTTGCGCGCACTGCCTAGCGTTGCCGCATGTCTGATAAAATTCGCCTCGCTTCCATGCACGACCTCGCCTTTGTCGAAGCGATCGTGCGGGAGGCTTATGCCCGCTATGTGCCGCGCATCGGGCGCGCGCCGGCGCCGATGGGCGACGATTATGCCGCGCGCATCGCGGAAACCCGCGTCCATGTGCTGGAGAGCGGCGGCATCATCCAGGGTCTCATCGTCCTTCTTCCCCAAAAGGACGCCCTGCTGCTCGACAATGTCGCGGTCGATCCGGCCTGTCAGGGTTCAGGCCTTGGCCGCAGGCTGCTCGCCTTTGCCGAACAGGCCGCGCGCGCGGCCGGCCATGGCGTGATCCGGCTCCATACCAATGAGGCGATGACGGAAAACATCGCCCTCTACACCCGCCTTGGCTATGCCGAGACGCACCGGGGAGAAGAAAAGGGATTGCGCCGCGTCTATATGGAAAAGCAGATCGGCTAGGATAACGCGAGGGATTGTGCGGACTGAGCAGGAGCGAGGAGCGATGTGGGCGAAAAGCCCATGAGCGATCTCGCGACGAACTCAGAACGCAAAAGGCCCGCGTTAAGAGGCCAGCGCTTCGGCCTGGCTGCGCGCGCGGATCAACGCCACCGTGGCGTCTATTTCGGATAGCTGGTCGGCCGCGGTCTTCTCGGGATGGAAGACCTGGTGCAGGCTGAGCGCGGCGTGCCCCAGAAG
>DATAWO010000117.1:0-7596 GCA_036267165.1 Rhizomicrobium sp.
ACGTCCATATGCTGCGGCTTTACGTGAATGTGCCTCAGGATTACTCCGCCGAGATCGTGCCTGGCATGTCGGTGTCGCTGTCGGTGCCTGAATATCCCGGCCGGCACTTCCCCGCCAAACTGATCTCGACCTCCAACGCCATCAGCGCCCAATCCACGCTGCTGGTGGAATTCGAGGCCGACAATGCGCAAGGCCTTCTCAAGCCCGGCGACTATGCCCAGGTCGATATCGGGTTGCCCGGCACCGCCAACAGGCTGCGACTTCCAGCCTCGGCGCTGATGTTCCGCGCCGTCGGCCTTGAGGTGGCGACACTGGGCCGTGATAACCGCATTGTGATGAAACCCATCGCCATCGGCACTGATATGGGAACGCAGGTGATCGTCGCTACTGGTCTGAGCCCCACGGATCGGGTGGTGAACAATCCGCCGGATTCTCTCGGCAATGGTGACAAGGTGCGGGTGGAGCCGGATGCGCGGTAAAGCCCCGCTTTGGTTAGGGCTTGCCGCTTTCCTGGCAGGCTGCAACCTGGCGCCGGATTATAAGGTGCCCGCAACCCCGCCGGTCACCGTCTTCAAAGAGGAGGGTATCTGGACCGAAGCCACGCCTCAGGACGCGCTGCCCCGGAGTGCATGGTGGGAGATCTATGGCGATGCCGCCCTGAACGGGTTGGAAAACCAGATCGAAGGCGGCAATCCCACCTTGGCCGAAGCCTTGGCGCGTTACGATGCGGCACAGGGTTTCCTCACCGAAGCACAATCGGGTCTGTTTCCCCAGCTTGGTCTGGGCGGACATGCCGATACGGACAAACAGTCTGCCAACCGGCCGCTGCGCAGCGCCAATCAGCCCACGTACTACGGCGACAACATGGCCGCGGCGGCCGTCTCCTGGGATATCGACCTGTGGGGCCGCATTCGCAATGAGGTTGCGGCGGGCAAGGCGGAGGCGCAAAGCGCCTACGCCGATCTGGCGGCCGTGCGCCTTAGCCTGGAGGTGCGGCTGGCCAATGATTATCTGGAATTGCGCGGGTTGGATGCCGAGGTCAAGCTTTTGGGCGATACCGTGGCCATCTATGACAAGGCGTACAAGCTCACCAATTACCGTCACGAACAGGGCATTGCCTCGGGTCTGGACTTGGGGCGTGCGCAGACGCAATTGTCTGCGGCCCAGGCGCAGCTGGCCGATGTCCTCGCGCATCGCGCATTGTTCGAACATGCGATTGCCAGCCTGGTGGGAACGCCTGCGTCCAATTTCTCGATAGCCTCCACAGTCGTCGCGCTGAAGGTGCCCAATATACCCGCCGGCATGCCGTCGACCCTGTTGCAGCGCCGCCCGGACGTGGCGGCGGCCGAACGGTTGGTCGCGGCCAGCAATGCCGGCATCGGCGTGGCGCGGGCTGCTTTCTTCCCGGATCTTTCCTTGAGCGCGCTGATAGGTTTCCAGAATACCGGCGGTAATCCCCTGTTCACTGCGCCCAACGCCTTCTGGGCGCTGGGACCCACCGCCGCGCTCACCGTGTTTGATGCCGGCCGGCACGAAGGCGAACTCGACGTGGCCAAGGCCGAGAACGCCACGGCTACGGCCGCCTACCGCGCTACCGTTCTGAAGGCCTTTCAGGACGTCGAGGACAATCTCGTTCTCCTGAACCAGCTCGCCACCGAGGCCGATGCCCAATCCAATGCCGTGACTTCGGCTGTTCGCACCGAAAATCTGGCGCTGGCGCTTTATCAGAATGGCGCCCTGAATTTTCTCGATGTGGTGGTGGCCCAGACCACGGCGCTTGAGGCGCAACAGACCCAGATCGGCATCATCACCCGGCGCCTGGAAGCCAGTGTGGGTCTGATCGGCGCCATAGGCGGCGGTTGGTCTGCCCAGCAAGTACCTGATATAGCACAACTTTCCGGCAACAAGCCGGGCTGACGCGTTGCCGCAGATTTTTGAGGAAATCGGCACCTGAAAAGAGTTTTCTAGGCTCACGGAAAGGCACCAGACAGAATGCGCATCCTGATCGTCGAGGACGAAAAAAAACTCAGCGACATCCTGCAACGCAGCCTGAAATCGGAAGGCTATACGGTGGACGGCGTCCATACCGCGGCCGACGGTCTGGAATATGTGAAAACCTATCATTATGACCTGCTCATCATCGACCTGCAGCTTCCCGACGGCACGGGCACCACGCTGCTGAAACAGCTGCGCGAGTTGGGCCACGCCATGCCGGCCCTGATCCTTACCGCCCGCAGCGATCTCGACAGCAAGGTGGAGAATTTCCAGGCTGGCGCCGACGATTATGTCATCAAGCCGGTGGCGATGGCGGAACTGTCCATCCGGGTGCAGGCGCTGCTCAGGCGCGGGCCCGCGCTGCAGGAGAATGTGCTCAAGATCGGGCCGCTTGAAATCAACCGCCTGACCCGCCAAGTCAAGCGTGACGGCAAGCGCATTGAACTCAGTCCCAAGGAATATTCCCTGCTGGAATATCTTTTCCTGCATTCCGGGCGGATCCTGTCGCGCAGCATGATCGTGGAGAAAATCTGGGATCAGTCCTTCGAAGGCCTGACCAATATCGTCGATGTCTATATCGGCCATCTGCGCCGAAAGATCGACGAGGGCCATGAACTGAAGCTGATCCGCACCGTGCGCGGATTGGGCTATATGCTCGACACCGACCGTCTCACATGATCCTGCGGTCGGTCACATCCCGGCTGGTTTTCTTCTATTGTCTGCTTCTGGTGGTGCTGGGCGGCGCCTTCCTGGCCTTCACGGTGCTGAGTTTCCAGCATTATACGCGCGAAACCCTCACCAGCATCCTGTCCATCCGTGCCCGGGAAGTCTGGAATATTGCGGGCAGCATGCTCGACCAGCCGATCCGGCTGCATGACACGATCGAGCGGCGCTTTGCCCCGGAATCCCAGGACCGTTTCATCCGCATCCATGCCGGAAACACCGTGCTGTACCGGTCGGGCAATCCGACCAGCGGCGAGTTTGCGGCCGCTCGCGTGCCGATCCTGGCGCCGGCCAGGGAAGGCAAGGCACCCCAGGCCCATGTGCTGGGCAGCCTCCTGATCCTGTCCAGGAGCTTCCGCGACGCGGATGGCAGCGAGGTTACCGTGGACGCCGGCCAGTCGGACCTGTTCGCGCGCACCCTGCAGCAACGCCTGGCGACGTCGCTGTTTGTCGGCCTGCCGCTGCTTCTGCTGCTGGCGGCGCTGGCCGGTGTGGTCCTGATGCGCCGCGCCTTGACGCCGGTGGAAGTCATGATCAATGCGGCGGAGACCTATACCTTCAATGATCCGCACAAGCGCCTGCCGACCCTGCACACCGAACCCAGGATCGAGGCGCTGGGCCTGGCGCTGAACCGCATGCTGGACCGGCTGGACAATGCCTATTCCCATGCCAGCCGCTTTTCCGCCGACGCCGCGCATGAGCTGCGCACTCCGCTCACCATCATCCGCGGCGAGCTGGAACTGGTGGTGTCGGGCGAGAGGCTGCCTGCCGATGTCGACAACGCCATCAGCAATGCGCTGGAGGAGATGACGCGGCTGTCGAGCATCGTGGACAGCCTGATCACCCTGTCGCGCATGGAAAGCCTGTGGGGCAAGAAGGCCCATGGACCGGTGGACCTGTGGGCGCTGGCGGATGAAACCATCGAGCAGATGAACCTGCTGGCGGAGGAAAAGAAGATCAGCCTCAAGCGGCCTTCGGGCCCGTCCGTGGTGGTGGCGGGGGATCGCGATCGGCTCAAGCAGATCCTGGTCAATCTGATCGACAACGCCATCAAATACACGCCCGATGGCGGCCGGGTGGCGGTCGAGACCGGCATCGATGGCGACATGGGCTTCGTCACCGTCGAGGACAGCGGCATCGGCATTGACCCCAGCCACCATGACCGGGTGTTCGACCGCTTCTATCGTGTCTCACCCGACCGCGGCGATGTCGGCGCCGGCCTGGGGCTCGCCATCGTCAAATCCATCTGCAACGCCCATGGCGGCGCCGTCACCTTGCGCAGCGCGCCGGAATTCGGCAGCTGCTTTCGGGTCGAGATTCCGCTTTTGTCGGCAACGGCCGAAAACAAAATGGCCGCCGCGAAACCCGCGGCGGCCACCGATATTGCAGGCAAGTAGGCCTTAGAACGGGTAATAGCGGATGCTGGTGAACACCATGCTGTCATCCGTGGTCGGCTTGACACCGGCCGCGCCGCCAAAGGCGGTCAGGTGGGTGTAGGAGTACTGGGCGCCCAGGCGGAAGCTGCCGAATTTGCCCTGATAGGCTCTCCACCAGAAGCCGGCCGTGATCTGGTTTTCGGTTTCGAGGTTGGCCGGGCAGGAACCATTTTCCACAAGACAGCCGGACAGGTTGAGCGTCGGGCTGCCCAGACCAAGAGTGGCGGCGCCGACCTGGAAGGTCTTGCGCTGTTCGGCTTCCTGGCCGCCATAGGCATAAATGTCCAGCAACGGCGTGGTGTGCCAGGTGCCGCCGAACATCCAGGTGGTTTCCTGGATCGGCGCCAGGGTGCCGTCCGGACGGAAGGTCGCGTCAGGCAGGTTCCCCGAGCCATAGCGGCCGATGCCGGAGCCGGTGAGCGCGGTGGCCTGCAGGTCCAGGGTCTTGGGGATCGCGGTATAGGTGATGCTGCCGCCCACGCCGCCAGCGGCGCGATCGGCATTCTGGTTGCCGACCGGAAAGCCGATGGCATTGCCCGCCGCGATCTGGGTGCGGTCATAGAAGTCGCGATAGATGCCATAGACTTCCATGTGCAGCGGCTGGGCGTCGCCGATCCGGGGTTCCCAGGCGAACTTGCCGATGACGTCCGGGATATGGTTCAGCGAGTAGCTGTTGGCGCTGTTGAACAGCGAACCACCGGTCCTGTTGTCGACCACGGTGATGCCCGGTGCCGCCGCGGCATTGCCCGCGAAAGTGGTCTGCGGGTTTTCAATCGACAGGGCCACCCAGAATTCCTTGTTCCAGTTCTTGGTCACGCGCAGCTGCGGCTGGCGGGCCCAGTTGAAACCGACGACGTACTGCGCTTCGATGGTGGCCGGAACCAGTTCGTTGCGCGGGGTGATGCCGTGGGTGTTGGCGGTCGCCAGCGACCAGTTCTGACCAGCCAGGACCGAAAGGCCCAACGAGTCCCAGTCGATGGTGGTGTACATGTTGCGGATACGCAGGTTGTACGAATTGCTTTCGTTGGAATTGGCGGTCTGCGCGGCGCCCAGGAAGTCCATTTCGTTCCAGAAAGTCAGGTGGGTGTCGGAATTCACGTCACCCTGCGCCATCACGGTCAACCGGCTCTGGCGGGCGGTGAAGCGGGTTTCCGACGTATGGCCTTGGGCCGTGCTGGTGAAAGGGATGGCGCTGAAGCTTGAGCCAATGTCCGCCGTCTCGTTGCGCGAGCGATAGACGCCTTCCGATGCCAGGAAGCCGCCCAAGGTGACAGTCACCGGACCAGCGTCCATGGAACTGTCGGCAAGCGCCGGCGTCACCGACAGCACCGCTGCAATCGCGCCAACACCCGCGCTTGCGCGCTTCAAAAATCTGATCGTCATTTGGATTTCCCGTTCCCACTCTTGCGGCCAAGATCGGCCGCCATGCGCGTGGGTAGCCAAGGGACACGACAGTTTTGCAACAAGACCCCAGGTTATTCGGCTTTTAATCTGATAATTTATCAGTGTTGCCTTTTTCGCTCAGTTTCACGCGGGTATTGGCGATATCGGTCCTGGGTGTCACACAACCACAACAATCCAGCCTTATCGCCTGCTCGTGGCGCAGATGGTTGCGCGTGAGAAAGGGGTTTTCATGAAAACGAAGACATGTTTGCTGGCGGCGGCGGCCTTGGTCTGCACTTCGCTGGTCGCAAACGCGGCATCACTGACAGGCGCCGGCGGAACCGCCATCTACCCGGTGCTGCAAGTCTGGGCAGCCAAATATGCCCAGCAGGGTGGCGATCAGATCAACTATCAGGCGATCGGTTCGGGCGGCGGCATCAAGCAGATCGAAGCCAAGACCGTGGACTTCGCCAATTCCGACAAGCCGCTGATGCACAACGACCTGGTCAGCAATCAGCTGGTCCAGTTCCCGCAGGTGGTCATCTCCATCGTGCCGATCATCAACCTGCCTGGCGTTGCCTCCGGCCAGATGGTGCTGAACGGTCCGGTGCTGGCCAAGATCTTCCTGGGCGAGATCACCAAGTGGAATGACCCGGCGATCAAGATGCTGAACCCGAAACTGAACCTGCCGGCCACGGCGATCCTGACCGTGCACCGTGCCGACGGTTCCGGCACCACCTTCAACTTCGCCAACTATCTCGGCAAGGTGAGCCCGGATTGGGCGAGCAAAGTCGGCGCCGACACGGCGATCGACTGGCCGAACGGCGTGGGCGGCAAGGGCAATGCCGGCGTCGCCGCCGACGTGCAGCAGACAGCGGGCTCCATCGGTTATGTCGAATATGCCTATGCCATGCAGTCCAAGCTGGTCTATGCCGACATGATCAATGCCGCCGGCAAGCGTGTCGCTCCGTCCATGGAAGCGTTCCAGTCCGCGGCCTCCAACGCCGACTTCAGCAAGGTGCAGGACTTCTATGAAATCCTGACCAACCAGCCCGGCGCCAACAGCTGGCCGATCACGGCTGCGACCTACATGCTGATGCGCGCGGACTATCCGGCCGACAAGAACAAGGCGGTGCTGAAGTTCCTCGACTGGTCGCTGAAAAACGGCCAGGACGACGCCAAGAAGCTCGACTATGTGCCGATGCCCGAAAGCGTCATCAAGCAGATCGAAGCTTCCTGGGAAAAGACCCTGAAGGTCATGCCCTGATATAAGTATCTGAAGACGGGGGCCGGCAGGTTGAAAGCTTGCCGGCCCCCGTTTCATTTGGCGGCAGGCCGGGACGGCGCACTTATCTAATAAAGGTCATCCAGGGCCTGGCGAGCATAAGCCAGATGCGATGGCGGAACTCGGCCAGGCGGGCGGCGCTCTCCTCGCGCATGGCCAGCGCCAGGCAAAGGCGCCGCCGCTCCTCCATGTCCAGGCAGTGGCGGATCATGCGCAGGCACTTTCGCAGGGCATAACTGTCAGCCGACATTCGCGATACTCTACGCACCGTTACCATTGCCAACTTGATAACAACGGTTCACCCGGGCGGTTCCTACAGTAGCAAATAGCTCTTTTTTGATCTTGTTCCCGGGCGGGCGCCGCGGGTTAAAGTCCTGTCATGGCGTAGGGCGGGGGACGTACCGCCGTTTAACCCGCCAGATGCGGCGCATGCCGTCCCCTCTCAAAGATCAAAGTCATGTCTCTTCAAGCCGCGATCGCCGTTAACCGTTTCGGCCTGGGCGCTGCGCCTGGCGAGATCGCCAGCGCCGGCGGCGACCCCAGGCAATGGCTGGTCTCCCAGATCGGTCCCGCCGACCAGCCGGCGCCGGTCGATGGCGAGCCGTTCAAGGACGGTGCCACACTGGTGAAGGACCTGCAGACCTTCCGCCAGCGGCGGCGGGAACTGAAGCAGGACGGCGACACCAAGGACCTGCGCGCCTTCGCCAAACAACAGCGCCAGGTTCTCATCAATGAGATGGCATCCCGCTTCCAGCAGGGATTTTCCTCCCGCCG
>DATAWO010000118.1:0-6173 GCA_036267165.1 Rhizomicrobium sp.
CGCGGAAACCCATGGTGAGGATGTGAGAGAGATCATCCTCGCCGTTCGCCACCGGCAGCTTGGACGTCGCGTGACGCTCGATCGCCAGCCGCAGGTCGCCGGCCGACATGCCAATGCCGTCATCCTCGACCAGCAGCAGCTCGCCGCCGCCGCTGGCGGCCGCGATGGTGATGCGGGTGGCGCCCGCATCCATCGCATTCTCCACCAACTCCTTGATCGCGGCGGCGGGACGCTCGACGACTTCACCGGCGGCGATGCGATTGACCGTACCTTCGGAAAGGCGGCGGATCGGCATGCTATGTCTCACCCTTCGACCGGCTCAGGGTGAAGACTTTATCCGATTCCCCATGTTGAGCCTCTTGCGAAAGGCGAAGCATGAGGAATTAGCCCTCGGCCAGATACTGCCGCGCCAGCACCTTGCCTTCTTCCACGCCCGGCTGGTCGAAAGGATCAACATTCATCAATTTCCCCATGATGATGGTCTCCTGCATGAAGTGCATCATCAGCGCGCCCATATGGAATTCATCCACCTTGGCGAGATGGATCTGGCGCACCGGGCGGCCATTCTTGAACAGGGTCTGGGCGGTGGCGCGGGCTTCCGCATCCACCAGGTCGCCCAGTTTCTTCCCGGCGAGATATTTGAGCCCCAGCGCATTGGCGCGCGCGCGTGGCGCGCTAGGGCCCTTGCCCTTGGTATCCACCGCGACCAGCGTGAACAGCGCATTGCCCGGCCCGTCGCGGAAGAGCTGCAGCTGGCTGTGCTGGTCGACCGGTCCCAACACCGACACCGGGGTCGATCCCTGGCCGTTCTTGCCCAGGCTTTCCGCCCACAGCTGGCGCCACCAGCCGCCGAACACCGCGAGATCATCCGTGTACGGCCAAAGAATGGTGGTGGCGAGCCGGTTGTTCTGCGCCAGTGCAAAGTGCAGCGCCGCCCCCACCGCGGCCGGCGCATCGGCCGGGGTCTTGGCGTTCAAGACCTGCTCCAGCGCGGTCTCGGCGCCGGCGCGCAGCTGCTTGAAGTTCAGGCCCATCGCCAGGCCCGGGAGCGCCCCCACCATGGTGAGCACCGAATAGCGGCCGCCCACGCCGGTCGGATGGTCGAGCTTCACCGCTCCGATGCTATCGGCGAAATCCGCAAGCGCGCTTTTGTGCGGCTCGGTGATGATGGTGAAATGCTTCTTGAGGCTTTTGACGCCCAGCTTCTCCAACGCGTCCGTCGCGGTCAGCACCTGCATCAGGGTTTCGGCGGTGCCGCCGGATTTCGAGATGGCGATGAAATGGGTCTTCTTGAGGTCGAAGCGCTTGAGCGCCTTGGCCCAGGCGAAGGGATCGGGATTGTCATGGAATTCCACAAAGGGCTTGGTGACCTTGCGCAGCGCGGTCAGCGCCTGCCCGCCCAGGCTGGAACCGCCAATGCCCAGGACCGCCACGGTGGAAAAGCCCTTGAGCGCCGCGGCCTGTTTTGTCGCCGCGCGCAGATCATCGGTACGGGTGGGAATGCCCAGAAGCTCCAGCCCCTTGCCGGCATGTTGCTCGCGCAGCCAGTCGAGCGCGGCGGCGCTTTTGGCCAGCGCCTGGTCATAGGCCTGGCGCGGCACAGCGCCCTTGCCGGACAGAGCCAGATCGAGATTGACGGTGAAGGGGGCGGATGAAGGCATGGGGACCACTCTGTCAGGACGGTTGGAACCACAATTCCAGGGCTTGTTTTAAGCCAGGTGGAAATATTTTCCGAGCAAATTCAACCGTTGTCCCTTTACAATCCTGCTTTACAGCTTTTGGGGAAAGCAGGTTCGAGGCCATGCGCAATCGGGGTTTCCGGATAGAAGCTAATGCCTGGACGGAAAATCACCCGGGCTGGGTAATGAAATGAAGCGCATGGCCGCTTTGTTGACCTGCCTGCTTCTGAGCGGATGCATGGAGCGCCCATCAAATGCTCCTTATTCTCCGGGACCAGGCTCCAGCGATTACAGCGCGCGGGAAGACTGTCTTTATAGAACCCTATGCTCGGAAATCCGCAGACGCGGAGCGGAAGACACGGAGGGCGCAGCAGGATACGCAAGTTCGGTTTGCCAACAGCCCGTCTCTCAAAAATTGGCGCAACATGCGGCGTCAACAGGCGGCTACTCGACAGTGCGCGGCGAGCCTGCCGATGAACAGATGGCCGAGATTGAGTTCGATTGGCACGCGATGGCGGTAGCCCAGCAGTTGAAAGACCAATGCAGTCCCGCTTCCCACTGATGGGGCTGGATCATGTGCAATCCCACAGCGCCGGTCTTGTGGAACGGACGAGCAAGACGCCAGGCTTCAGGGCTTTTTGGCGGTCTTCGGCGTCGTCACCGGACCGGCCAAGGGCTTGTCCGCCGGCTTTGGTGGTGTTGCGACGCCCGGGGTCTGGGGCGCCGGACCCACCGGCTGCGGCGGTTTGCCCGGCGGCAGGGGCGCGGGGCCCGGCTGGGCGCCGCGGCCTTCCACGGGGCTGCCGCCGATCACCACGGTCAGGCGCGCGGGATCGAACACGCGTTTGGCCACCCGCTTCACATCGGCCAGGGTCACGGCCTGGATCAGGGAATTGCGGCGGGCGACGTAACCCACATCCAGATTTTGCCGCTGGAAGGTGCCCAGCTGCGCCGCCGTGCCGCTGTTGGAGGCAAAGGCCAGCGGGAAGGAACCGGTCAGATAGGTCTTGGCGTCATCCAGCTCCTGCTGGGTGGGGCCGTTGGCGGCGAAGTCGGCCAGGGTGTCCTTGACCACCTGCAAGGTCTGGCGCACCGCATCGGCGCGGGTTGCCACCGAGCCCACCATCACACTCGCCTTGTTGTAGGAACTCAGCGAGGTGGAAATGCCATAGGTCAGGCCGCGCTTGACCCGCACCTCGTCCATCAGCCGCGACGAGAACCCGCCGCCGCCCAGCACGTAATTGGCGACATAGCCGGGAATGAAATCCGGATCCTGGCGCATGATGCCGGGCAGGCCGAAATAGATACTGGGCTGGGGCACCGGCAGGGGAACCACATGTACGCCCGGCGCGCCCAGCCGCCCGACATTGGGCAGTGACGGCGGCACCGCCCCCGACACCGGCAGGAAGGTTTCGCCCAGCAGCTTGGTCAGCGCCGGCGCGGTGATGTCACCAGCCACCGCGACCTTGAGGCCGTATTTGGTCCAGTGACTGCGGGCGAAATTGCGCAGGTCACCCGCCGTCACTCCGGAAATGCTGCCGATCTCGCCGGCGATGGGATGGGCATAGGCATGATCGCCAAAGAAGTCGCGCATGAAGGCGCGGCTGGCGACGCGGGCCGGCTCGGCGTCCTCCTGCTCCAGCGACTGGATGATCTGGGCGCGCACCCGGGTCAGCGCCTCGGCCTCGAAGCGCGGCCGGGTCAGCGCCAGCAGCAGGAGATGCATCGCTTCGGGCGCATTCTCCTTGAGGGTGGCGATCGAAATCACCAGATAGTCGCGCTCGGCGCGGGCGCTGAAGGCAATGGCGCGGTTGGCGAGCGCCTCATGGAAGGCCTTGGAATCCAGCCCGCCCGCGCCCTCGTCGATCATGGAGGCGGCGAAGGAGGCCAGTCCCGCCTTGCCGGCCGGATCATAGGCCGAACCCGCCGGCATCGAGATGTTGAAACAGATGATGGGGACGGTGTGATCTTCCGCGAACCAGACTTGCGCATTCTTGCCCAGGTCGATGTTCTGGATATTGGCGGCCCGCGCCGGGACCGGCGCCAGCAAACAGAGCGCCGGCAGGACGGCCAGGATGGTCAGGGCGGCGGCGGCAAGGAAGCGTTTCATTTGTCGCTCCCTGGGACCAGATAGGCGGTGACCGCCTGCTTGCGCTGAAGCATCTGGGCCGCCTTGCGCACCCCTTCGGCGCCGACGGCGCGGATGCGCGCCGGCCACTCATTCACATCGTCCACCGTCAGGCCGATGGCAAGCGCCTGGCCATAGGCGCTCGCCAGCGCGAACTGGCTGTCGCGGCGATAGGTGACGCCGGCGATCAACTGGGTCTTGGCGCGATTGAGTTCCACGTCGCCCGGCAGGGCGATGGTGCTGACATTCAGCACCTGGTCCACCGCCTTCTCCAGCGTCTCCAGGCTCACGCCCGGGCGCGGCACGGCATAGACCGAGAATTCGCCGGCGTCGCGGACGTCGCCGTCGTAATTGGCGCCGGCGTCGGTGGCGAGTTTCTTCTGTTCCACCAGCACGCGATAAAGCGTGGAGGTCTGGTCTCCCCCCAGAAGCTGGGCGAAGGTCTCAAGTCCTTCCGCCTGCCCCGGCATGCCCTGGGCGTAAGACGGCACGCGATAGATGCGGTTGAACAGCGGCACCTTGGCGTCGGACCGGGTGATCACCATGCGGGTTTCGGCCAGCCGTGGCGGCTCGGCGAATTCCGCCCGGGGCGCAAGCTCCCGCGCCGCCACCTTGCCATAGGCCTCCTGCGCCATCTTGCGCACTTCGTCGGGGGTGACGTCGCCCGCGATCACCAGGATGGCGTTGTTGGGCGCATAATGATGATCATAGAAATCCTGCGCCGAGGCGCGGTCGATGCGGCGCACCTCCTCGGCCCAGCCGATCACCGGGCGGCCGTAAGGATGGGAAAGATGCAGCGCCGCCTGCATCTGTTCGCTCATCAGCGACTGGGGCTGGTTGTCCACCCGCATGCGGCGCTCCTCCAGCACCACATCGCGCTCCGGCCCGACATGGGAATCGGACAGATCGAGATTGGCCAGCCGGTCGGCTTCCAGCTTCATGGCCAGCGGCAGCCGGTCCTTGGCGATCTGCTCGTAGAAGGCGGTGTAGTCATGGTCGGTGAAGGCGTTATCTTCGCCGCCATTCTTGGCGATGATCTGGGAGAAACTGTCATCAGGCACCTGCTTGGTGCCGCGGAACATCATGTGCTCGAAGAAATGGGCCATGCCGGAAAGGCCCGGCGGATCGTCCACCGCGCCCACCTTGAACCAGATCATCTGGGTGGCGACCGGCGCCCGGTGGTCGGGGATCACCAGCACCTGCATGCCGTTGCCCAGCGCGAACTGGAAAGTGTTGTTGCCGGTCTGGCGGGGATTGACGGGCGCAGGCGCGGAAAGCTTGGCGCGGTCGTCGGCCTTGCTGGACGGCGCGGCGAAGCCGGCGAGCGGCGCGGCCAGCATCACCAGCGACGCGGTGACCAGGCCGGCGCCGGCGAAAAAAGCGGGCCTAGAACCAGTCAAACCAGCCGCCGCTCTCTTCTTTTTTGGGAGTGCCCGTCTTCCGGCCCTTGTTGATCTCGGCGTCGGCGTTCACCGGCTTGCCATTGTCGGGCGTGACGGGGCTGCTCAGGATGCGATCGGTGAAGCTGCGATCGGCATTCTGGATGGCGGCGCGCTGGTCGGCGTTGAGCCGGGCGCGGATGCCGGGATCGGCGCTCTCGGCCTTGGCATTGGCCAGGAACATCTTCTCGCCGGGCGTGTAATTGCCGCGCATGCCCGCGGCCACGGTCTGCGGATCGGCGGTGTTGGCGAACAGCGCCAGTTCGGCGTTGCTGGAGGGATCCAGCGTGTTGGTGGGCGGAGCGCCGGGAAGCGGCGGCCGCAGATTGAAATCCGGCGGGATCACCAGCGGCGCCTTGGTGGTGACGGCGAACTCGTCCGGCGACTTCTTGTTCAGGCCGGCCGCCTGGCGCAGCGAATCGCACCCGCTCAGCGCGGCGCCGGCCACGCTCAGGGCCAGAATGATGGTCAACAGTCTCATCTCAAACCTCGTGGCCCGTGTCCTGCGGGGACTGCGGTTGAAGCACATCATACAGGATGGCTATCGCCCCCAGCGTGATCGCCAGATCGGCTATATTGAACACATACCAGTCATAGCCGAAGCCGTAAAAGTGGAAAAAATCCGCAACCTTGCCATAGACCAGCCGGTCCACCAGGTTGTTTCCCAGCGCGCCCCCGATAATCAGCCCATAACCGACGGCCAAGGCCCGGCTGGTGGAGCGCCACAAAAGCCAGCCCAGAACCGCCACCGCCACCACGGACAGCCCAACCAGCAGAAGGGTTCCCAGCCCCGAGGCCGGAAACAGGCCGTAGGAAATGCCGGGGTTCCACACCATCACCAGGTTAAAAAACGGCAAGACCGGGACCGAGGCGCCCGGCGGCATGTGCACGAAGCCGGCGCCAAACAGCATGAAGAGCTTGGAGCCC